>DASZWJ010000013.1 GCA_035546635.1 Gammaproteobacteria bacterium | reverse complement strand
GGTGAAGGTTTAGGTGAAGTAGGTGAAGGTTTAGGTGAAGTAACCAGTGTTGGCGGTGAAGGTTTAGGTGAAGTAGGTGAAGGTTTAGGTGAAGTAACCAGTGTTGGCGGTGAAGGTTTAGGTGAAGTAACCAGTGTTGGCGGGGAAGGTTTAAGTGAGATAAGTAAAGGTGTAAGTGGCGCAGTTGAGGATATTACAAATAATGTGAGTAACAGCAACTCAGTTGAATCTTCTCAAGAAGAAACTGTCGCCACAGACAAGACAGAAAATACTGCCCCCAAAAATCAACCTAAACCAAAAGAAAAACAGCCTGAAAAAGAACCAAAACAAAAGAAAAAAGAAAATAAAGACAAAAAGCCAGAGGATAAGCTGGAGGAAGCGAAGAGTGAGAAAGACAGTCCATTTGCTTATGGAATAGAAAGAGGCATGGTGGCTGGAATCGAAGTTGCCAAGGGCATAAAAGATTTTTTGACTAAAGATAAGAAAAAAGAAGAACCCAAAGAAAATTCTAAAGGCAAGCCAAAAAAAGACAATAAGAAAAAAGATAAGGATAAAAAAGATAAAGAACAAGACAGTCAACCTGAAAAAGATACGCCTGCTGAGGATGTTGAAAATCCTGTTAAGCAAGCTGGAGAGACCGCAAGTGAAATGAGTGGTAATACCAGCGAGCTAGTGGGTAATACTGGCAAAGCTGCCAGTGCTGCTAGTAGCACAGTAGGGCAGACCAGTTCTGCTGCACTTAAAGGCGCCAGTGAAGGTGTTAAGGTGGCAGGCGAAGGCGTTGAAGTTACCGGTGAAGGCTTGGAGGTTACAGGTGAGACGATGAAGGCAGGCGGCGAGACTATGGAGGTCGCTGGCTCAACCATTAAAGGCACAGGTAGTTTGATTGCAGGAACGGGTAGTCTTTTGGGGCCTGCGGGAACTCCAATTGCTGCGTTGGGTAAAGGAATTGAAGGTGCAGGTACAGCAGCTGAAGGTGCCGGACAAGTAACTAAAACTGCTGGTGAAACGCTTAAAGGCACCGGTCAAACGCTTAAAGTTGGTGGTGAAACCATTAAAGGCGCCGGTGAGACTGTGAGTACTCTGGGTGATATGACCCAAAGTCTTGGCGAAGCGGGTGGCAGTGCCGATAGCGTAACTGAAGGTTTAACGGAGGTCGCTAAAGGAGGCTCAGGTAATTCCTCTCAAGATTCTAGTAACGACAACCCAGATAAGAATTCTGACAAACAAGACAAGAAAGAAGATAAACAAGATAAAAAGCAAAAGAATAAAAAAGAAAAGAAAGAGGAAGACAAGGAAGAAAAAGAAATTGAACCTGAGTTCACTGACAATGCAATGGCAGATACAGTGAAATATGGGACAAAATTGCCCTCTGGTAAAGCGGTTGAAGGTGGCAAAAAAGTAGTTGAGCTTGTTAATAAGGCTGGTGGAAAAGAGAAATCTCAAGAGGAAGGAGTTTCTTTTTCTAGTTCAGAGGGCGCAAACTCTTTTGGCCCAGGCGACGGAAAACTGGATATAAGTGAGGCCAATCCTGCAGGCGCGGCAGGCTCTTCGAGCTTAGGCAGTAGCACACCAGATCTGAGTAGTGCTAATCCGGCGGGCGGGACAGAATCTTCCGGCTTAGGTAGCAATACGCCAGATCTTAGCAGCGCTGACCCTCGCGCTTTTGGGTCTCTTAAAAGTGCTGATGAAATGGTATGCAGTCCTAATGATTGGCATAAGACCAGTGTGCAAAATCAGATGAGTAATAGGGCGGCAAAAGATGAGGATGAGGAAGAAGAGCAGCAGAGCAGAACTTTTACTCCTTCAATGTCAATGAGCCGATAATCATCATCCCCCCACTTAATCGCGGGATCAGACGCTGAGAGATGGTCACTTTTCGGATGCAGCAAACTCCTTCTCCCCTTGTGGGAGAAGGAGTTTGCTGCATCATCAAAGCAGTAAAGGCGCTACATTTTCATTTTAACCACTATAATACATATCAAACTCAGCCGGATGCGGCAGCATACGCATACGGTTGACCTCTTCCATTTTCAGATCAATATAAGCATCAAGTAGATCTTGGGTGAATACCCCACCCTCCAATAAAAATCCTGAATGGGTTTTTAAAGCCAGCAATGCTTGATTGAGTGAGGAGCATACAGTTGGTATATGCGTCAATTCATCCACAGATAAATGATACAAATCCTTATCCATCGGTGCGCCTGGGTCTAGTTTATTGCGGATACCATCCAGTCCTGCCATCAAAATAGCTGCGAAAGCTAAATAAGGGTTGGCTAAAGCATCCGGGAAGCGGATTTCTATACGGCGGCCTTTGGGGTTGTGCACGTAAGGAATGCGGATAGAAGCAGAGCGATTGCGTGCGGAATAAGCCAACAACACGGGTGCTTCAAACCCAGGAACCAGACGTTTATAGCTGTTGGTCGTTGGGTTAGTGAAGGCATTCAATGCGCGTGCGTGTTTGATAATGCCACCAATGAAATAAAGGGCGGTTTCAGAAAGGCCGGCATATTGATTCCCTAAAAACAAATTTTCACCATTTTTAGAAAGCGATAAATTGCAGTGCATGCCATTGCCGTTATCACCTGCCAGTGGCTTGGGCATGAAAGTGGCCGTTTTGCCATAGGCATGCGCCACATTGTGCACGACGTATTTAAACATCTGCATTTCATCGGCTTTTTTCAGTAGGGAATTGAAGCGGAAATTGATTTCATTCTGATTGCCGGTGGCGACTTCATGGTGATGGGTTTCAACTTTTAGTCCTAATTCGTGCAAGGTTAGGCAGATGGCAGAGCGTATATCCTGTGAGGAATCAACTGGCGGTACTGGAAAATAGCCACCTTTGATACCCGGGCGATGACCGATATTGCCGTGATCGTATTCCGTGGCAGAATTCCAGGCAGCTTCAGCGGAATCGATTTGAAAGAATGAATGCTCCATGGCTATTTTCCAGCGTACATCATCAAAGATAAAAAATTCTGGTTCTGGTCCAAGGAAACAGGCATCGGCAATGCCGCTTGCATTTAAATAAGCTTCAGCACGACGCGCCACCGAGCGGGGGTCGCGTTCGTAATCTTGCATATTGCTGGGTTCTATGATGTCGCAGCGAACGACCAAAGTGGCCTCATCGAAAAACGGATCTAAAAAATGCGGGGCGTTTAAATCAGGGCGCAGGATCATGTCAGAGTTGCTGATGTTTTTCCAACCGGCGATGGATGAGCCGTCGAACATTTTACCTTCTTTTAAAAAATCAGCATCAACGTAGTCGGCTGGTACAGAGACATGTTGTTCTTTACCACGAGTGTCGGTAAAGCGCAGGTCAACGAATTTTACATTGTGTTCTTGAATAAAACTGAGGGCTTTATTGATTAAAGCGTCTGACATTGGGAGACCTCGTCAAATAAGTTAGGTGGGCAAGGGATCAGGGCGAATTTACATACTTCAAAGTCGAATCTGACGGCATTTGATTTTGAAGCAAAAATGGATTATGTGCAATGGGAGGATTCTAGAAATTTGGCGGATTTTTAATTCAAACAGCGGCGCTTTTATTTCAAAGCCCGAATCAAAACTCCCCCCACCAACGCAAATAAAACAACCGGAGTCACTGCCGCCCATAAAGGCGGGACGTTATATACCAGACTGAACGGACCTAAAAATTCATTTAGAGTATAAAACCCAAAACCAATTGCAACGCCAATCACGATGCGCAAACCCATAGTCATGGTGCGCAATGAACCAAAAATAAACGGGATCGACAAACTAATCATGACTAGCGTTAAAAGCGGCTGCAGTAGGCGTTCCCACCAGGTAAATTCCGCTGCACTGGTGGATAGACTGGTGGTTTTTAAATATTTGATGTATTGATAAAGGCCGATGAGGGTGGTGTTATCGACATCGACTTGGGCTTTGGCGAGTAATTTAGGATTAAATGTCAGCGGCCATATTTGTTGCGGATAGTGTTGAATGCTCACCGTTTGGGGATTGAACTGGCTTTCTGTTACATCGGAAAAAATCCATTGCCCATTTTTTTTCACACCACTTTTGGCGGTGCTGGCCGAAATTAATTGCTGCTCTTTAAATTGATATCGAATGATTCCGCTTAATTCTCCTGAAGGTGAGGCTCTGTTGATGTAAATGAAATTGTTGCCGCTTCTGATCCAAAAGCCGCTTCGTGAAACGGAAGAGAGTTCCTTTGCGTTTTGCGCTTTGAATTTATATTCCTCGGCATAAGCTTTAATTCGAGGTGCAATCCATTCGCCGATAAAGGTGGCGACAATGAGCATGATAATAGCTGCTCGAATCACGGAAGTAGTTATTTGCAGCTTAGATACGCCGGAAGCCTGCATGACGATTAATTCACTTTGTGTGGCGAGCCGTCCAAGTCCAATTAGACAGCCGATTAATGCAGTGGCAGGAAATAAAGGGTAGATATCATGGGGTAATGACATCAACACAAACAAAAAAGCGCTAAAGGCATTATAAGTATGCCAGCCGATATTGTGTAATTCCTCAATATAGCCGATAAATATCTGCAAGCCGGCCACTACCAACACGACTAGTCCAGTCATGGCAATCACGGTTGTACTGATGTGTTTATGTAAAATTTTCATTTTCTTGGTGTCTATAAAAAAGAATAAAACATTATCCTTTCCCCCCTTGTGGGATAAGGTGCCCGCCAGGGCGGATGAGGGGTAAGCTTGCAGTAGCTATCTCCCAACCTAAACTCATCCCTCATCCGGCCTTCGGCCACCTTCTCCCACAAGGGGAGAAGGAAAAATGTCAAGGCACTAAGAGGAAGCGGCTAAGCTGCCTACAATTTCAGTAACGAAACTATGCGCCGCAACCCAATAAAGCGAACCAGCAAAATTACAGCAATAACTAACATAAGCGCATGTATCCACCACAACCCAATGCTCACGGGGATTTTGCCGCTTTTTATCCAAGCTTTGCCAATAAATAACAAGTTCAAGTAAAGAATATATAACAAAATGGCCGGTAATAACTGCGCATAGCGTCCTTGACGCGGATCGACTTTGCTAAGCGGTGGCGCGATGAGCGCTAAAATGAGCACAGATAGCGGCAGACTCAGCCGCCATTGCAGTTCTGCTGCCATCTGGGGAGATTGATGTCGCTGCCGCCAGAGTGTCGGGGTTGGTAGAGTTTCCACGCGGGTATCAAGCGGTACGGCGTTAGGCTGGATGCGCACCCCATAAGTTTTGTACTGTGTCACTTGGAAATCAGCCTGACCAGGCGTACCGGTATAGCGCGCGCCATTATTCAGAACAATAAATTTATCGCCAGTCTTGGGGTCAATCATTTGATGACCGTCGGCGGCGACGGTAATATTCCAACCCGTAGGTAAAGAGGGTTTTTTCGGGATGATGGGTTGAGCGGCGAAAATATTTTCCAGGCGCTTATGGTCGCTGGATAATTTCTCCACGTAAAATTGCAGGTTGGCGGAACTAATTTTGGTAAATTGGCCTTGGAATACTTTTTCTAAAGGTGAGGCAGAGGCGGCATCAATCAAAATTTGGCGTTTGTAACTCTCCACTTTAGGTTGTGCCCAAAGTGTCAGTGCCGTGACCAGGGCGCAGATGACAAGTGAAAAAGCTAAAGTCATGCCTAAGAGTTCTGCCTTGCTTAAGCCGCAGGCCGATAGTACGGTCATTTCTCGGTCTACATATAGCCGGCCATAGGCCATGAGGATACCGACATATAATCCAAGCGGCAGCAGTATCCCAAGCAGCAGGGGAACCTGGATGGACATGATTTGCATGACCGTACGTATGGGGATTACGCCAGAGGCAGCCTGGGTTAGGTAGTGCACGAACTGATTACTGATAAGCAAAAGAAGTAGAATAATAGTGCTTGCTAATAATGTGCCGTAAACTTCTTTAACGAGATAGCGGAAAATAATCATAGGGTAAGTATACTATTGCGGGCGTTGGGTTGGTACTATAGTTTGTGTTACGGAGTATTAGAAAGAAAGCCATTGATTCGTGCTGTATCCCCTCTCCCATAAGGGCAGAGGGGATTACAATGCCAATGGGATGACGTAGAAGCTACGACGAAGCGCTAGGAAGTTACAAAAATTTTTAATCATTTCAAACTATTATCCTATGAAAACCACAGTTGATTTCCATTTAATTGGAGCAATGAACACTGAACAGATATTCCACGCGGCTTGTCAGTTGACAGAACAAGCTTATCGACAACAGCACACGGTGTATTTATATGCTGAATCAGAAGACAGTCTAAAGGTTTTGGACAATCTGTTGTGGTCATTTCGCGATGATAGTTTTTTGCCGCATCAGTTATGGTTGGGTGAAACATCTGAGACTGCGTCAGTGTTGCTTGGTTGTCCAGAGTCTCCTTTGCCGCCAGCAGCTGATGTATTAATCAACTTGGTTACTACCGTGCCGAATTTTTACGCCCAGTTTTCGAAAGTATTAGAATTAATTCCTGAAGAACCTGTGGCGCGTCAGCTGGCGCGAGAACGCTATCGGTATTATAAATCTCAGGGCTGTGAGTTGGTGACTCGGTAGGGTCACGGTATTCCCTAATTTTTCATAAAAAACAAAAATGGTCGCATAATGGAAAAAACCTACGATCCAAAACACTTAGAACAACACTGGTACCAAACCTGGGAGCAAGCAGGTTATTTTACGCCACAAAACAGCAAAGAGCCTTATTGCATCATGCTGCCGCCGCCTAATGTCACCGGCACCTTGCATATGGGGCATGGCTTTCAGATCAGCTTGATGGATGCGTTAATCCGTTACCAGCGTATGTGCGGCAAACAAACTTTATGGCAAGTCGGCACCGATCATGCGGGAATTGCGACGCAGATGGTGGTTGAGCGGCAACTGCTGAAGGAGGGTAAAAAGCGGCTCGAAATCGGCCGCGAAGCGTTTGAGCAGCGGGTTTGGCAATGGAAAGAGCAATCTGACAGCACCATCAAAGGACAGCTGCGGCGTATGGGTGCATCGGTAGATTGGACGCGTGAGCGCTTCAGTTTAGACCCTGATATTAATCAGGCTGTGGTAAAAGTATTTATTGAGCTCTTCGATCAGGGTCTGATCTATCGCGGTAAGCGTTTAGTGAACTGGGACCCGTCGCTGTTAACTGCCGTATCAGATCTTGAGGTCATTTCTGAAGAAGAGGCGGGCTTTTTATGGTACATCCGCTACCCGCTGGTTGCGAGTAAAGAAGCCTTAATTGTCGCGACGACCCGACCGGAAACCTTGCTGGGAGATACTGCCGTCGCTGTCCATCCTGAGGATGAACGCTACCGCCACTTTATCGGACAGCACATTAATCACCCATTGACCGGCAGAACCATACCCATCATTGCCGATACGTATGTCGATCCGACCTTTGGCACGGGTTGTGTCAAAATTACCCCCGCCCATGATTTTAATGATTATGCCATGGGTCAGCGCCATCAATTACCGTTAATCAATATTTTAAAAAAGGACGCGCATATCAATGAAAACGCACCACCCGCTTATCAGGGCTTGGAGCGTTATGTGGCTCGCAAACGTATTGTTGCTGATCTGGAAAACCTAGGTCTTTTGGAGAAAGTTCAGCCACACCGCTTACAAGTGCCGCGCGGTGAAAGATCCGGTGCCGTGATTGAACCGTATCTGACCGATCAGTGGTATATCAAAATGCAATCTTTGGCGAGCGCAGCCATTGACGCCGTCAAGCAGGGACAAATGCAATTTGTGCCGGAAAATTGGACTAAAACCTATTTTCAATGGTTGGAAAATATTCAGGATTGGTGCATCAGTCGTCAGTTGTGGTGGGGACATCGTATTCCGGTTTGGTATGACACCGACGGTAAAGCTTATGCTGCAGAAAATGCCGCCCAGGTGCGAAAGAAATATCATTTACCCTCAGATGCTATACTTAACCAAGACGAAGATGTACTGGATACCTGGGTTTCAGCCAGCTTATGGCCGTTTGCCACCTTGGGGTGGCCAGAGTCAACGCCAGAATTTTCTACCTTCTATCCCACCAACGTACTGGTTACAGGCTTTGATATCCTGTTTTTCTGGGTGGCGCGTATGATGATGATGGGTTTGAAATTCACAGGCCAAGTGCCTTTTCGTACGGTTTATATCACTGGGTTAATACGCGACAGTCAAGGTCAGAAAATGTCCAAATCCAAGGGTAATGTGCTTGATCCCATCGATCTGATTAACGGTATTGATTTAGCTGGGTTAATCACTAAACGTACGCACGGATTGATGCAAGCCGATAAAGCTAACAAAATCGAACAGGCGACGCGTAAAGAATTTCCCAACGGTATCCCAGGATTTGGCACCGATGCGCTGCGTTTTACTTATTGTGCTTTAGCCAGTACTGGTCGTAACATCAATTTTGATATGGGACGTATTGAAGGTTACCGGAATTTCTGCAATAAATTATGGAATGCGGCGCGTTATGTGTTGCTGAATACAGAAGAACATGCTGCAGATTTAACGAGTGGCGCTGTAGAGTTCAGCGTGGCCGATCGTTGGATTCGTTCACGTTTGCAAGAGACCATTTTGCAGGTTACGGAAGCTTTTGCCGATTACCGTTTTGATTTGTTGGCACAGCAATTGTATGAGTTTACTTGGAATGAATATTGCGACTGGTATCTGGAATTTTCTAAACCGGTATTGCAAGGAGAGGGAGCTACGCCTGAAAAGCGCGGGGCGCGCCTCACTTTGTTGGTGGTTTTGGAGGCGGTATTGCGTTTGCTGCATCCCATAATGCCGTTTATCACTGAGGAAATTTGGCAGCGCGTTGCGCCTTTATTAAGTATCCAAGGCAAAACGATTATGCTGGCGTCATATCCAGTGTTTGATAAAGAACAAATGGATGTGCAGGCTGCTCAGCAAATTGATTGGCTCAAACAAGTGGTATTGAGCATCCGCCAGATTCGTGGTGAGATGAATATTGCTCCTGGTAAACCCTTGCCATTGTTATTGCGCAAAGGGGATGCTACAGATAAAAAGCAGGTTGAGGCGCATTCTGCTTTGTTAATGGCTATGGCGCGGTTAGCATCTATTACTTGGCTGGCCGAAGATGAAGCTGCACCTCCTGCGGCTGCGGCAGTGGTTAATCAGCTGGAATTGTTTATTCCGCTGGCAGGGTTAATTGATAAAACTGCGGAATTGCAGCGTTTGCATAAAGAATTGGATAAATTGCACAAAGAACTGGGGCGTATTCAACAGAAGTTGGCTAATGCGGATTATGTTGAAAAAGCACCGGCAGCGGTGGTTGAAAAAGAGCGCCAGCGCGCAGAGGAAACACAGGCGTTATTAGACAAATTACAAGCGCAAAAGGAGCGATTGCAGCAAGTTTGAACTAAAAGAATTGCTGTAAACTTGCCCCTATAAAAAATGCTAGTGCGCCTGCGCGGGAATGACAATGCCTGTGCTTTTGATTTTCTTCGTTGAATAAATCAAGTGAGAAGGAAATTGAAGCATCTATCACAAAGGAAAAAACATGAGTCTTGCATTTGATATAGCCATACTGGGCGCCACCGGAATTGTTGGTGAGGCGATGTTATCGATACTGGAACAGCGCAGTTTTCCTGTGGGAAAAATTTATGCACTGGCCAGTGAACGTTCTGCCGGCGAAACTGTCAATTTCAAAAATCGCGCCATCACCGTCGAAGATGCTGCCAACTTTGATTTTTCTAAAGTGCAGTTAGGCTTATTTTCTGCCGGTGCTGGCGTTTCTGCGCGTTATGCTCCCGTTGCCGCCGAGGCGGGTTGTGTTGTCATCGATAATACTTCGCAATTCCGTTACGACGCCGATGTGCCTTTGGTTGTGCCTGAAGTCAACCCGCAAGCCATAGCAGATTACCGCCAACGACATATTATCGCTAATCCCAATTGTTCCACCATTCAAATGGTAGTGGCACTGAAACCCATTTATGACGCAGTCGGTATAGAGCGCATTAATGTCGCCACCTACCAGTCAGTGTCGGGCAGTGGCAAGGCCGGTATTGAGGCTTTGGCGACTGAAACCACCCATCTGCTCAGCGGTCACCCAGTCACACCAGTAGTTTATCCCACCCGCATTGCTTTCAATGTCATTCCGCAGATCGATACCTTCCAAGATAACGGTTATACCCGTGAAGAAATGAAAATGGTTTGGGAAACACAGAAAATTTTAGGTGATGACAGTATTTTGGTAAATCCGACTACCGTACGCGTGCCGGTATTTTTTGGACATTCCGAGGCGGTACATATTGAAACCCGCGATAAATTAACTAAAGATCAAGCTCGTGAATTGTTGCGCAATGCTCCAGGCATTATTGTGATGGACGATCCCGAGTATCCTACTCCGGCACATGAGGGTACCGAAGGTGATGCCGTTTTTGTGGGACGGATACGCGAAGATCTATCCCACCCACGGGGTTTGAACTTATGGGTGGTTGCCGATAATGTGCGCAAGGGTGCGGCCTTAAATGCGGTGCAAATTGCTGAGGTGTTGGTGAGTGAATATTGGTAGGCAAAGTTTCAGAGTAACCTACTTCCCTCTGTCCGGGGAAATAGTCACTTTTTGGGTAGCACCCTCCTTCTCTCACAAGGGGAGAAGGAGGGTGCTACTAACTAAAAATAACTATTCCCCGGACATTAGTGGACGCAGTCGGGAATGACAAGGCTTTAGTTAGATTTGGACTTTCTGTTTATGAGGAAAAAACTTTCAGAGAGCCCCCCCATCAGGCAAACGCTGATAGGGGTGTTGCAGGTCTTCATCTTCATCCCCACCTTCAATATGAATTTCTACGGATTGTGGTTTTCTTTCCTTTGCATCGTCAGTAGCTAGATGTGGATATCGAAGTTTAAGTGCTGCGATTTCTTCCAGCATTGCTGTAAATAATTCATTGGTTTTTGAAATTTGATGTTTATCATAAATTGCAATAGCACTGGGTCCAGTTGTCATCAATGTGGTGGTTCCGGTTGCGAGGCTAAGCGCATATAAAACGTCCTTATCCGAGTGATTTTCATCGGGTACTGCATAACTGGCACAAAGTGCAGTGCCGATAGTGACGGCGGCCAAAATTACGCCGACAGGAATGCAGCCTAACAAAGGAATTCTTAATGATAGTAAAAAGTTTTGATGCGTTTTTAGAGTAGCTTCTAGCCTAGCCAGATCAGTGATATATCGCGGATTTTTGAGAATATTGTTCCATAGTTTGGAAACTTCTTGTCTTTGTTCTTGGCTGAGAGATATATTAATCCTGCGATCAATTATGTTAAATAGTTTATCTAAATGAACTAGGTTTTTTTTCTTTTTGAAGATTTCGCTATTTGAGATGGGGTCACGAAGCCCTTTGCTGACCAATGTCGTATTGAAGAGATCCCTGTTAGTAAAAAAACTGGCTACATGCCCTAAGCTATCCTTCCCAATATTTGCTAAATTATCAGTTTTAGCACTTTGTATGCTTACTATTTGTTTTTCGTCTGCCATTAAGAACCTCTTATTGCTTAATATGATAAAATTTATGTTTAATAATAATCTACTATTATTAGGGTTGTCTTAAACAGTAAATTTCTTCTATTAAGATTTTATTAAGTTAGCCATGTTAAGCTATACCATGCAACAATTTGAAAAGGCGGAGTCGTTATGTCCAGAGAAAACAAATCAGCTGGGTTTGATGCCTATGATCTGGGCTCTCAGCGTCAAAAGCAACGCTATGGCCTTGCACCATTGGATCTGGATGATGATGAGGATGTGGGCGGCCCGGGTAGTAGTAGCGCTGGGCAAATCGAAGTCGTTATCCCATTTTCTGAGCAAAAAAGCGATCAATATAAGCCATTGGTTGATGAATGGGGTCAAGCGTTATCCCAACTGGTCGATGATAAAGCCGAAGATCTAACCCGTTTGCTGATGGAAGGAGAGGGTAAATTTGGTGCAGTTTCCACGCAGCGCAAAAAACAGAAGCAATCTCGCGAGAAACAAGCCGCTAATGAGAAAGAAGCTGGCTTAGCTAACAGCCACGGCGCTGGCGGCGATCTCCCGCAGCATCCCCTCTTAAACGGCCAAAGATATGATGGCATGGCCGATCATGATTCGCCGTTAGCCGCGCACAGTGCCCAGGATGAATTGTTTGAGAATATTGCAGAACAGATTGAAAATAATCCTGAATTGAAATTAAGCCCTGAATTAAGTAACAATCTGAAGCTGCGCATTGATTTATATAATCAGAAGAAACTGGAAAATGCGTTGATTAGCAGACCGACTTTGACTCGTGATCATCGTCCAGGGATGTAGTGTCGATTGTCCTCCTGAGTCCTAACTGACAGCTATTTTTTCAGACAACCCTATGACCCTAACCAATGAAATCCTAAACAACCATATCAACGAAGTCAGGAGCCTACTTGCTGCTGGCGCAGATGTGAATGCGCTCGATATTTACGGGTTTACCCCGTTGATTGAAGCCGCCATCGCCAATAACACCGAAATTGCAGCATTACTCATCAAACAAGGCGCCGATGTGCGCAAAAAAGACCTGACAGGTGGCACGGCGCTGCATTGGGCGGTAGAAAACAATAATCTGCCACTTTGTCGTTTATTGCTGGACAATAAAGCTGATCCCAATGCCTATAATAAATCCGCGCAACCCGTACTGCTCCAAGCTTTGCTGCGTAATCAGCAGGATTTAAAAGAACTATTATACCGTTATGGCGCCGATCTAAAATTCGCCCAAGATTATATCAACGCGAAACTGATTGGCCATCGCTTTGAATTGAGTGGCCGCGTCGATATCGTTGATAATAAAAACACTTTCATTGAGCTGGATTTTGAGGGATTTGTTTTAGAATTTACCATCAGCGTCATCCAAGACTCTTTACTGCAATTCAAAAATAATTTCTCTGCACGTAATCTACGCTCACATTTTGCTGAGCTGCAAAATATGATTGAAGCATTTGCCATAGCAGGCGAGCTGATTAAATACCAGCAACATCTGGTTAATATTGCCCAACTGGGGCATCGCATTGAAACAATATCAGAGCGGCAGCTACTATTGTTGCCGGTGGGCTATGAAGGACATGCCATTACCTTTATCAAATGCGGTCATTTTTTTGCGAAATGTGATCGCGGTGCGTATAGCCTGCATCATCCAGCAGTGGCGATTTATCAAATCGGTAACCCTTATGCGTTTAATGCGGAATTCGTTAAGCATCTGCTTTACAAAAAACAAAACCGCCGTTTTGTCAGCGAGGGGATTTTCAAAGTATTAGGTCTAGAATTGGTAACCACCTTGCCGCTTAGATCACAATTGAGCGGCAACTGTTCCTGGGCTAATGTCGAAGCGGCTGTGCCCACAATGTTGTTAATGCAATGGTTACAGATGGGCATTCCACGCGCCGTGGATCTTCAGCATTATCAGGAAGCGACGTTGGCGATTTATAAACAATGGTTGGAATGGGATAAGGATTGGGCTCTGCATCAATGCGTGGAAAGTTTCTATGACGCAAGTCCCGCCCGCAAAGCCTCTAAAGTAGCGATATTAGCTGCGGTATTATTCCAGACTTGCCGTTATACGCAGACCAAAGACATTGATCGTGCGAATAAAATTTTGGCGGTTTTGGCGACCAAGGATTATCGCTATGTGTTGGATAGTTATTTAGCGGTTTACAAGGATACGGCAGCGGGGCGCAATTTGCTGGAGTTGGTGGATCTTTATAGCAAATAATTGGAATGTACTATATTTCCTCTCACACAGCTTACAGGCCTAGATTAACACCAACGCTCAATCTCAATTCCCACCCCCTGCGCGGTTGCCAAAGCATTGCCAATTGCATTGGGCTTATGGATGCGTAGCCGCACTCCTTTAACAGAATATTTCTGCAATATTGCTTGTGTCAGATGTTCGGCTAAAGCTTCCAATAGAAAAAATTTACCATTAGACGCTAACTGCTGTAAATATTCCGCCAAAGCATCATAATTTATCGTATCAGCAATATCTTCGCTGCTTGCTGCTTTACGAGTATCTGTAAAGAGGGCTATATCCAGTACTAGCGGTTGTTTGGCTTTATGTTCTTCAGGATAGATACCAATTAACGTTTCTACTTCCAGTCCTTCGATAAAAATTTTATCCATGGGTTATTCCCTCCTGGCTTCAGCGTGGAATTTTATATAACATGTTGGAGTTTAAAGAAAAATGAGGGATTCTCATGAAAATTAATTGTATAAAATGGATAATACTGATAATAGCACTGCCAGTGACATTATATGCTGCGCCTAATTCTGACCCCGCTGATCCTGCTAATGTTGAAGATGTGTTCCTGAATGCTTTTCAAAAGATCAAAACCGGAGCCGCCAATGTTCAGCCGGAAGCTAATGAAATTTCATCGCCTGCGCCTAGCCCTACTCATGTCAAAAAGGTAGTGTCACCTGCAAAATCGGTAGTGTCAGCGCCACCCTCATCGGTAGCAGCACAGCATACCATAACTTCCATCTCTCAACCTACCTCGATTAAAAAAACTACTGAGATTAGCCCGGCTATCACCAAGTCACCTGTAATTCCTCAAGGCACAACCGCCGAAGATCAACATATTCAATCAGAATTAGCAGATTTACGCAGACAAAACGCAGCTTTGCAAAAACGCGTAGGTCAGATGAATCAGCAAATGACGCAATTGCAACAAGCCTTGGTTGAATCACAAAAATTATTGTCCAAAGATATTAATACCCTGCAGTCCGCAACGATAAGCCCACACAAAGCTCTAGTACAACCTGCAGCGCATACGGTGGGTGTGGTGCCCATGCCACAAAAAGCCTCAGCACAACCCGTGCAGCCGGTTAAAGCAGCTATTGAGTTGCCGCCGCCGCAGTTTTCACAAGCGCCTTCTACCCCCATCCCGCCAGCACCATCCTCATTGCCTGTGGTTGAAAACACGCAGCCGCCCCAGGTAGTAACGCCTAAACCTATACCTGGAATTGATGAAGCAGCCAATACGGTCAATAACCAGGCGCCACGAACTGAGATTCAGGAGGAATCTATGCCAAGAAGCTTTTTGGATAGCACGGTTTTTTTATTAGCCATCGGTTTGGTGTTGATGGCTGCGGGTATATTATTACTGATTTGGCTATTTTGGCCGAGGTCGCAAAGAGCATCCTCTTTGTCTGATGCGGCTAAGGCAGAAACACCATCACCCTTACCAAGTCCAGGGATAGAATCTGAACCGGAATATGAACCTGCACCAGAGTTTTTCCAACAACCGGAACAGCCAATTATCCCAGAACCTGAACCCGAGATTGAGGCAGACTATTCACCCATGAAAATCTCCGAGCTTGAGAGCTTTGAGCAATTAATAGAAGAAGAACAAGAATATCTGACTCCTGGACAGGAAGCTGAAGGTGAAGATATGGAATACGGCTTTATGAATACTAAAGATGCCATACCGGTGAAACTGGATTTGGCGCGGGCTTATTTAGAAATGGGAGATTACGTGGCAGTACAAGAGACGTTAAAAACTGTGCTTGCCGAAGGTTCCAAGGCCCAGCAGCGTGAAGCTGAATTATTGCTGGAGCAAGCAAGGCTGGCGCAGGGTGATTAATGATGCGTTGGGCGTTGGGGATAGAGTACGAAGGTACTTGTTATCATGGCTGGCAAAGCCAAACCAATGAAAAATTAATGACAGTGCAGAGATGTTTGGAACAGGCAGTGTCACGCGTTGCCGACCACGCAGTCGAAGTAGTATGCGCAGGGCGCACGGATAAAGGCGTGCATGCCACCAGCCAAGTTGTGCATTTTGATACCGCAAGACCACGCGATAGCCGTGCTTGGGTCATGGGAGTCAACCATGGTTTACCAGAAGATATCCGCGTGATTTGGGCGAAAGAGGTCAGTGAAGATTTTCATGCACGTTTTTCTGCTGTGGCACGTCGTTACCACTATATCATTTATAATCATCGAATTGCGTCAGCTATTTTGCGGCGCCATGTCACCTGGTTTATTCATCCCCTAGATGAAGACAAAATGCGTGTTGCAGCAAATTATTTGCTGGGAGAACATGATTTCAGTGCTTTTCGTGGTGCAGATTGTCAGGCAAAAACCACTCGGCGTTGTGTACATCGGCTCGATATTGTCCGCCGGGGTGATTTCATCAAAATCGATATTCAGGCTAATGCGTTCTTACATCATATGGTGCGCAACATAGCTGGCGTATTAATAGAAATTGGTGTGGCTAAGCGACAGCCAGTTTGGGCGCAAGAAGTATTAATGGGACGTGACCGTAAATTAGGTGGTATCACAGCGCCGCCGGAGGGACTTTATTTAGTGGATATCACTTATTCCCCACTGGATGCAATACCTGGCGGTCGTGATAGCGTTATATCCCCCTTTTAAAAAGATGGGGAAATAGCTGTCTGGTAATTCTTGATTTTTATCAATTTCGGAAAGAGAATAGATACCTCTCATTGAGCATGGAAGACGTTGGTTCCAAAAATTAACAGCTGGTTTTTTTAAAACAAATTAAACAAGGAGCAGTTTTCATGAAAAAATTTTTAATTGGAATAATTATTCTCATAGTACTAGTGATTATTGTTTTTATGATAGTAAAAGAAACATCATCCACACCCCCTTCTTCAACGTCTTCAACATCATCCTCAGCACAAAATACTTCGACGGTTAGCGATGCGAATGAAAAGCAAAGTGAAGCTTTTTTAGCGAAAAATAAAACCAAACCTGGTGTTATCGTATTGCCTAGTCATCTGCAGTATAAAGTGTTAGAAGCAGGTACTGGCAATAAACTGGAGAAAAACACCAAGGTTGTTTTAACGTTTGAAGGGCGTAAACTGAATGACCAGGTCTTTCAGAGTGAGAAAGGTAGGGAGCTTCCAGTGACTGCTGTTATTCCAGGGATGCAAGAAGCCTTGCGATTAATGCCAGTTGGGTCTACTTGGCTGATATTTGTACCGGCCTCGCTTGGATATGGCCAGCAGGGGAAGGGCAATGTAGGTCCAAATGAAGTGCTCATTATAAAAGTGCATTTGATCGCAGTAAAACCCTAGCCCATCTTCCTTGATTGCCAATTTTAATAAACTTAAGGAAATAATATTATGAAATTTCGTCTTATCAATGTAATAATTTTTAATTTAATAGCAACTGCTAGCTTTACGCAGGCGCATGCAGCTACTACCGATGCCACAGATCAAGGGGCGAATATAGTGCAAAGTGCAACTGTAGGGGCTGCCAATCCAGGTGATCAAAACAAAAAAGCGGGGGAAACTTATATGGAAGCCAATGCGAAAAAAGAAGGGGTAGTTAGTTTACCAAGTGGTTTGCAGTATAAAATCTTGGAGAAGGGCACAGGCCGCAAACCCAATGCGAATGATACTGTAACCGTAGATTATGAAGGCAGCTTGTTAAATGGCAAAGTATTTGACAGCTCTTATCAGCGCGGTGAGCCTATCAGTTTTCCTGTAACAGGCGTGATCCAGGGTTGGCAGGAAGCATTACAATTAATGCCGGTTGGATCGACTTGGATGCTATACATTCCAGCTAATTTAGCTTACGGTGAAACAGGTGCAGGCGGTGTGATTGGTCCGAATGAGACGCTGGTGTTTAAAGTACATTTGATTGGAATCAAATAAAAGCGCATTGTAACTATTTACTTCTATGAAAAGAAGGGCGAAGCAAGGATCACCCCCTTTCCAAAGGGAGTGATTCTTTACCCGAGGAAAATTTAACATGACCTGGTTTAAAAAATTGTTCCCATCCAAAGTAGAAACGGCGCAGAAAAAAGGCGTGCCGGAAGGTGTATGGAGCAAGTGTCCAGCTTGTGGCGCCATACTGTATCGTGCTGAGCTGGAGCGCAACTTAGAAGTTTGTCCTAAATGTCATCATCACGAGCGTATCAGTGCTAGAACCAGTTTGAATTATTTTTTGGATGCAGGCAATCAGAGTGAAATTGGTGCTGAGGTAGAGCCGGTAGATATTTTGCGTTTTCGCGATACCAAAAAATACAAAGACCGTTTAATCGCTGCGCAGAAACACACAGGAGAGAAAGACGCTTTGGTGGTATTGCAAGGCGCCTTATTTGGTAAACCATTAGTTGCTTGCGCTTTTGATTTTAATTTTATTGGCGGCTCCATGGGTGCTGTAGTTGGCGAGCGTTTTATACGGGGTGTAGAGACCAGCATACGAGAAGCCATTCCCTTTGTGTGTTTTGCGACAAGTGGCGGTGCGCGTATGCAGGAGGGGTTAATTTCATTGATGCAGATGGCTAAAACCAGTGCGGCACTTGCCAAGCTCTCAGCCAACGGTTTACCTTATATTTCTGTATTAATGGACCCCACCATGGGTGGTGTCAGCGCTAGCTTAGCGATGCTGGGCGATATTATTATTGCTGAACCGAAAGCGTTAATTGGTTTTGCCGGTCCCCGCGTCATAGAACAGACAGTGCGTCAAACCTTGCCGGAAGGATTTCAAAGTAGTGAGTTTTTATTGAAGCATGGCGCTATCGATATGATTGTTGACCGGCGTGAGATGCGGATACGGATTGCTAGCATTTTGGCAAAGCTACGGCATCAGCCGCAGCCGGAAGAGGTGGCGTAAATCCTTTTTCCTTGTGAGCATAGGCGTGTAACTCAGCACTAGACACTGTATCCCCTCTCCCACAAGGGGAGAGGGGATACAGTGCTAAGCCTTTGCAGTAGAAAAAGAATACCACTTGTAAGTAAAACACTTTAATTATATGCCATTTAATTCATTGCCTGATTGGCTCTCATATATTGAAACCCTGCATCCTAAAACTATTGCTTTAGGATTAGATCGAGTGCAGAAGGTAGCTAATACTTTGGGAGTCCGAGTATTTAACTGTCCGATCATCATAGTCGGCGGTACAAATGGCAAGGGTTCCTGTGTCACCTTTTTAGAGTCAATATTGCAAGCAGCGGGTTATCGCACAGGGACTTATACTTCACCGCATTTGCTGCGTTTTGAGGAACGTGGGCGGATAAATAATCAATCTATCAATGAACAGCAATGGGTAACTGCGTTAGCAGAAGTAGAAAAGGCACGAGAAGAAATAGCGTTAACTTATTTTGAAATGACCACATTGGCAGTGTTGTGGTTATTTCAAAGAGCAGGACTAGATGCTCTTATTTTAGAAGTGGGTTTAGGTGGTCGTTTAGATGCGGTTAATATAGTAGATGCGGATGTTGCTGTCATCACCACAATTGCTTTGGATCATATGGATTGGCTGGGTGATAATCGTGAGGCGATTGGTAGTGAAAAAGCGGGAATTTTTAGAAGGGGTAAACCTGCTGTATGCGGAGATTTTTCTCCACCGGTTAGCATCAGGGATTATGCGCAAAAAATTAAAGCGCCGCTTTATTGCATCAATCAGGACTTTAATTATCAGCAGTTTGAGACGAGTTGGAATTGGCAGTGTGCTGATGTGCAATATGTGGGGTTGCCTTTGCCTTCGTTACCGTTGCAAAATGCAGCTTCAGCACTCATGGCGCTGCAATGTTTGCCAGGATGGGTTGCTAATCAGGATGCTATTGCACTAGGGTTAAAATCTGCGAGCTTGCCGGGTCGTTTTCAGCAATTTACCCATCCGGTGAATGGTATTTTAGACGTTGCGCATAATCCAGCGGCAGCCGCTTTTCTGGCCGCACGCTTGCAAACTCTACCGATTGTGGGCAAAACATTGGCTGTGGTGAGTATCTTAGCAGATAAAGATATCGCTGGAACTTTGCAGCCGCTTCTGCCTTATGTAGACAGCTGGTATGTGTCAGGTCTTGCAGTTGCGCGAGGTGTGTCTTCTGATACTATGCTTATGCAATTGCGGGATTTGGGGGTCAAAAACTGTTATAAAGCAGATTCTGTAGCTGTGGCGTTTCAAAATGTAGTGGCGGCTTGTGGTAAAACTGATCGCGTGCTAGTGTTTGGATCATTTCATACAGTGGCTGAAGTGCTTGAGGCGATGGAGTATTCAAGTGTTCAGATAGTTGGAAGTAGCACAAACGGTCAGATTTTTCCAAGATCGCCCCTAAAAATTTGTAAAAAAGCGGAGCATACACGTAGTATGTGAGCATTTTTTACAAATTTTTAGGGGTGAGGTTGGGAAAATATGGCCGTTTCAATCCTATGGCGAATAGTTATGAGGGAATAAGTGTGGAATTAAGACTTAAAAAACGTATTACCGGCGGTTTAATTTTATTGGCTGCGGCATTAATTATCATACCTTTGTTTTTTAACCATTCTATGCCTTCTAGTGAATTGCAATTATCTGCTGAAATTCCCGATCGGCCTGCTAAACCAGGCAACCTGGCTTTACCCATGCCGCCCAAAGAAGCTACTGTTCCAGCCAGTGCACGTATTGCCGGTAATGTGTCGGATAACTCTCAAAACCGACCATCGCGCATTGTATTTGAACAAATACAATCTTTAGGTGCAGGAAACAATAATAACGTGGTTCAGAAACCGACAGCTGCAGGTACTCCTGCCAATACAATTGTGGCACCCGCTTTACCACCGGTGGTTGCATCACAAACTGCAACGGTGCTGGCTTCCCCCGCTAATCCTGGCAATGTGCCGCAAAAAACAGCCGTAGCACAAGCTGCACCTGCTTCCAACACTACACAAATGACTGCTAATGTACCTAATAACGCAGCGCCATCCTCTCCAATGAATATTGCAGAACTGGAGCAGCAAACCACAACACCTGCGCTATCAGCTCAGAAAACACTAGCTAGTGAATCAGCTCCTGTTAATACTGATGAACCAGGTGCTGCGCAATCTGCCACACATAAGAAATCTGCGAAAAACAATAATTCCCATACAACCAAAGCACAGCACCCGGCAAAAAGCCAAAATACCGCTCCTAACCCTGAAGCTTGGGCGGTGCAGTTGGGTAGTTTTTCTGATAAACTCAATGCAGACAAATTAGTGAAAAAATTACAGGCGGAAGGATTTCCAGCCTATAGCCGTACGAGTAAAACTGCACACGGGGATTTGATTCGAGTACTGGTGGGCCCAGAATTACACCGCGCGGATGCAAACAGTTTGCTGGAAAAATTACAGAAACAATTGAGTTTACAGGGTATGGTGGTTAAAGGAGGGGGGTGAAACTTCCTCCTTCCAGGATCTGAGGCAACAAACACATATGAACTTGCAAAATTTCAACTGGGCTGATTATACCATTGCCGGCATTATCATTTTTTCAACCCTGATAAGCTTGGTGCGAGGTTTTATCCGCGAAGTGTTGTCCTTGGTTATCTGGATTGTTGCACTATGGGTGGCTTATCAGTACTACACGCAATTTGCCGCCCGCTTTCTAGGTAGCATCTCATCAGAAAGTTTAAGAGGTCCACTGGCGTTTTTAATCATATTTTTAGGCATAGTGATTATTGGCGCCATCATCAATTTCCTCATCGGCGGGTTAGTTTATAAAACCGGTTTATCCGGCACTGACAGGGTTTTAGGTTTGGTGTTTGGTTTAGCGCGTGGCGTGTTATTGGTCGCTGTCCTGATTTTGGCAGCACAGATTACTGCTGTGACTAAAGAGTCCTGGTGGAAAGAATCACAGCTCATACCGCAGTTTGATGGCATAGCGCAATGGATCTACAGTATATTACCCGCGGAAATTCAAAAAGTTGGCAAAGAAGCAACTGGAGCGGCTACTGCACCGCAACCATCTGAATCAGTGACACAACAGCCTAGTGCCCCGAGTACCCCAGAAACACAGCAACCCGTCCCCAACCCCGTTGTTCCAAAACCCAATCAGTGAGAAATTAAATTCATGTGCGGCATTGTCGGTACAGTAGCAAAGAGTAGTGTAAACCAGGATATTTATGATGCATTGATATTACTCCAGCATCGTGGCCAGGATGCCGCAGGTATCATGACTTGTGATAAAACCCGCATATTTTTGCGCAAGGCCAATGGCTTGGTGCGAGATGCAATTCGGGCTGAGCACATGCTACGGCTCCAGGGCAATATGGGCATTGGGCATTTGCGTTATCCCACCGCTGGATCCGATAGCGCTGCTGAAGCCCAGCCATTATATGTCAATTCACCTTATGGTCTTGCCATTGTTCACAATGGCAATTTAATCAATTCTAGCGCATTAGCCAAAGATCTCATGTTTGGAGATCGACGGCATTTGAATACGGATTCTGACTCGGAAGTTTTGCTGAATGTATTTGCGCACGAATTACAGAATCTGGGTAAAGCCGAATTGACTCCTCAGCATATTTTTAAAGCGGCACAGGGTGTTTATCAGCGTTGCCAAGGTGCTTATGCAGCGATTGTATTGATTGCAGGTTACGGCATTGTAGGATTTCGTGATCCATTTGGCATTCGTCCTTTGGTTTATGGTGTACGAGAGGGTAATGGTGGTCGCGAATATATGCTGGCTTCTGAAAACGTTGCGCTCGATGCACTGGGTTATGAGTTGGTGCGAGACGTGTTACCGGGAGAGGTGATTTTTATTAATACGGAAGGGCAAATATTTCAAGAGATCTGTGCACCGAAGGTACAGCATTCACCTTGCCTGTTCGAATATGTTTATCTGGCGCGGCCGGATTCCATATTGGATGAAATACTGGTTTATAAATTTCGTCTGGCTTTGGGTCAAAAGTTGGCTGAAAAAATCCGTCGTGAATTCCCTGAACATGATATTGATGTGGTGATCCCTGTGCCGGATACAAGTCGTAGCGCTGCCTTATCGTTAGCCCAGACTTTGGGTTTAAAATACCGTGAAGGTTTTGTTAAAAATCGTTATATCGGCCGTACATTTATTATGCCAGGGCAAACCATTCGGCAAAAATCGGTACGACAAAAACTCAATGCGATTAGTCTCGAATTTCAAGGTAAAAATGTGTTGTTGGTGGATGATTCCATTGTGCGTGGCACCACTTCCAAAGAAATTATCCAAATGGCGCGCGATGCCGGTGCGCGCAAAGTTTATTTTGCTTCTGCCGCACCTGAGGTGCGTTATCCTAATGTCTACGGTATTGATATGCCGGCTGCTAAAGAATTAATTGCGCACGGGCGTGACGTCAAGGAAGTTGCCCAAATAATAGGCGCTGATCGGCTGATTTATCAGGATTTATCCGCTTTATATGAAGCAGCGAAAGAAGGCAATCCCGGCATTCTTCGATTTGAGGATTCTGTGTTTACCGGCGATTATGTTACAGGCGATGTGACACCTGAATATTTAGCGACGCTGGAAAAGCGCCGCGGTGAAAAAATGAAGCAACACGAAGCCCAGGCGTTGAGTAGTGCGCAGATTGTAGAGGTGCATAATGCGGGTTAGTGTGAAAGGCTCCAGTCTTCAATCTTTAATTTCGGCACTCGAATAAACTCTTTTTTATTATTAGTAACTAAAGTGGTATGTAAACTTTTAGCATGTGCTGCAATCATCAGATCAAGAGGGCCTATTGGAGTACCATTTTTTTCCAGCCAGGCTCGGATGTGGCCATAATGTGTAGTTGCCTCTTGATCGAATGGCATTATTTCTAGGGGTGAAATAAATTCTTCCAAAGCGCTTTTATTCTTTTGAGAGTGCTGGCCTTTTCCAACACCATACATAAGCTCGGCTAGAGTAATAGTAGAAATACAAACATCTCCACTTTTACAAGACTTGAATTTATTTAATAGTTGCTCTGGCTGCTTCTTGATTAAATAAATACATATGTTGGTGTCTAACATATATTTCATGGGAAGATATCAAGCCGAATGTACTTCCTGTTTTTTGATCCATCGCCTGGAACCTGCCAGTGGCCAGACTTTTGATACTGCAGGTCATTATGTGCATGGACTGAAGAGAACAGAAGCAGGTTTTCGCATCAACTCCATCGTGCAGACAGTACTGTGGAGTCGGGGCGATTCTACTATACATGGCGCGTTTCGAAAGGATATTCGTTAAGCTAGCTTAATTCAATGTGATTGCCATGGCCTATTTAGTGACCCATCAACACAACCCCTTTCGCTTTCCCCGTTAATTAGGTAATATTGCGGGTTCCCCGACCCGGATAGCAGATTTTCCGGGTTTAAACCTTGCCTCACCCAAGCAGTATTCGGGAGGCGTTAGCGGTGTTTTCTTTGAAAATCCCGCCATCACCATAAGGAAACATTATGAAACATTATGAAATTGTATTATTAATCCACCCCGACCAGAGCGATCAAGTCCCAGCCATGGTCAAACGTTATAAAGCCGTTGTCAAAGACAGTGGCGGACAAGTACACCGCTTTGAAGACTGGGGTCGTCGTCAGTTGGCATATCCCATCAACAAGATCCATAAAGCCCATTATTTATTATTTAACATCGAATGCGATAAAAAAGCCTTAGATGAATTAACTACGGCTTTTCGCTACAATGATGCGGTATTGCGCAACTTAGTCCTGAATCGCGATGACGCCGTAACCGAGCCTTCACCCATGCAGCAAGAGACTGCACATAAGAAAACCGGTCGTGATGCCGAAGCTGAGAAAGAAGGCGCCTCTCAAGACACGGGGTCTGAATAAGCTGACTTTCCCCAAACCCAATCAGAAACAATCGAATTTTAGGAGAATTTTGTGTCCAGTTTTTATCGACGTAAAAAATACTGCCGTTTCACTGCCGAAGGCATTAAAGAAATTGATTATAAAGATACCGCTTTATTGCAAAACTACATCATGGAATCCGGTAGGATTGTGCCAAGCCGCATCACCGGTACCAGTGCGCGTTATCAGCGTATGTTAGCTAAAGCGATTAAATTAGCGCGTTACTTGGCGTTATTGCCTTACTGTGACCGCCACTGAAGGTAACCTATGCTTAAAAACATGGGGTTATATCTGCTCAAACAACGCCGCAATCTGATTATTGCGGCGCTAGTTTGTGCATTATTACCTTTTGCTGGCCTGCCGACTTTCTGGATCAGCATCCTATTATTGGCCTTAGTTACCCTTTATAAGGGCGGTAGAGAAGGTTTTTGGGTGCTGCTATGGGTGGTGTTGCCGGGGTTGGCTTGGAGTTTTATTGGCGATGCTTCGCAGATTGCAGGCATTATTGCGCTGCGAGTAGTGGTTGTGTGGTTATTGGCGGTGGTACTGCGTCGCACCGCCTCTTGGGCTATTATTTTGCAATGTGCGGCATTGATGGGGGTTATTAGTGTCATCAGCTTGCATCTGGTGATACCGGATGTTGCGCTTTGGTGGATAGAAGAGCTGACCACTTATTGGAATAGCCTTGCTCCCTCTTTGAATTTGGCCGTTGATGTGACAAAGGCGCAGGAGTTTTTGCAGTTTGCGTCGCAGTTTGCTACGGGTGTTTTGGCTGTTGCATTGTTAATCATGGATCTGACGCTATTATTACTCGCTAGAAGCTGGCAGGCGGCACTGTTTAATCCGGGCGGCCTTGCCAAAGAACTATTGCAAGTGCGTATGAGCTACACCGCATGCGCATTATTGCTGATAACCGCATTGGCTTCCTGCTTTGGTTCTGCTTTGGCAATGGATGTGCTGCCTGTCATGATGTTACCGTTTGCTCTGGCTGGTTTGAGTTTAGTTCATGGGCAATTAAAATATAAAAAACCCGAGCTGAAATTACCATTATTAATGGGACTGTACTTCGCGCTGATTTTATTTTTACCCTATGTGGCTATATTACTGTCTGCTGTAGCAGTGATAGACAGTGGTTATGATTTTCGTAGTCTGCGAACTAAGATAGGGGCGGCAGCAAAGTGAGGCTGTTACCATGAATTAGCTGTCATCCTGAATTTAGCTGTCATCCTTCGCTACGCTCAGGATAACAGCCTAGTAAAAAGTTATTTATTTTAATGAGGTTATAAGCAATGCAAGTTATTTTATTGGAAAAAATTCGTAATCTGGGAAATCTGGGTGAACAAGTGAAAGTTAAACCTGGACATGGTCGCAATTATTTGATCCCAAAAGGCAAAGCATTGCGTGCTACGCCGGAAAATATTGCTAAGTTTGAAACACGTCGTGTAGAGTTAGAGAAAGCCGAGGCAGAACATTTGGCTTCCGCTAAAGCAAGGGCAGAAAAACTGACTGATTTGGTAGTCGAAATAAAAGCCAAAGCGAGTGAGGAAGGTAAATTATTCGGTTCCGTTGGTACGCGGGATATCATTGAAGCTATTCATGCCAGAGGCGGAGAAGTGGATAAAAGCGAAATTGAACTGCCTAATGGTGTTATTCGACAGACGGGTGAATATGAAGTGTTTGTGCAATTACATACGGAAGTGCGGGTAGCTATTAAAGTGAATGTGATGGCTGAGTGAGGCGCTTACAGCCCCAACCTCTTATAGCCTTAGCTTTTTCCCTTCTCCCCTTGTGGGAGAAGGTAAGAAGACATGGCTGTAAGAGGGCACCTTCTCCCACAAGGGGAGAAGGGAAAAAGCTAAGGCCATAAGAGGAAAAAGGCCAAGGCTATAAGAGCTGGTAAGAAAAGCTAAATTGCGACACAATTCAATTTGGAAAACTCCCATAGTCCAGGAGCGACAATCATCCCATGCCCAAAAAAACTGATATTCCCCAAAAAACATTGCCTCGCAACAAAGCCAAAGCTGCAGATGCCCAAACTGA
This sequence comes from Gammaproteobacteria bacterium, assembly GCA_035546635.1. Classification (NCBI taxonomy): domain Bacteria; kingdom Pseudomonadati; phylum Pseudomonadota; class Gammaproteobacteria; species Gammaproteobacteria bacterium. The sequence goes on along the minus strand of DASZWJ010000013.1, from coordinate 98,555 downwards.
AGCCTTAAAAATCCCCCCTCATTCCATAGAAGCAGAACAATCCGTTTTAGGCGGCTTATTGCTGGATAATAAAGCCTGGGACAATGTCGCCGATCAAGTTGTGGATAGCGATTTCTACCGCCCAGAACATCGTTCGATTTTCAGAGCCATTACCAGTCTTGCCGCCAGGAATACGCCATTTGATGTCCTTACCGTCGCAGAAAGTTTAAAGCATCTCAATGCCTTGGAAGAAGCCGGTGGTGAGCTCTATTTATTTGAATTGGCTAAAAATACACCGAGTACGGCAAATATTGCCGCTTATGCCAACATTGTTCGTGAACGATCTGTGTTGCGCCAGCTCATCGGAACAGCAGGTGAAATTGCTGAAGCAGCATTTAATCCAGATGGGCGTTCCAGCAACGAACTGTTAGATGATGCCGAACGCAAAGTATTCGAAATCGCAGAGCAGGGCGCCAAACGCCAGGAGCCGCAAAAAATGAGCCAGCTTTTGGCAATTGCGACCGAGCGTATGGATACCTTATATCATTCCACCGAATCGATCACTGGATTGGCGACAGGTTTTGCTGATTTAGATGAGATGACTTCTGGGCTACAAGCCGGAGATTTAGTTATCATTGCCGGACGTCCCTCCATGGGAAAGACCGCTTTTGCAATGAATATTGTAGAAAATGTGGTAATGAAGTATGCTAAGCCCACTTTAGTTTTTAGTATGGAAATGCCCGGTGAACAACTGGCCATGCGTTTGATTTCTTCCTGGGGACGCTTAGATCAACACAAAGTTCGCACCGGCAAGTTGGAAAAAACTGATTGGCATCGGGTGGCAGCGGCAGTTGGTGCCTTATCTTCCGTTTCTCTTTATGTCGATGATAGTCCGGCACTCAATCCCGGGGAATTAAGAGCACGGGCGCGGCGCTTAATGCGCGAGCATGGTCAGTTGGGATTAATTGTGGTTGATTACTTGCAATTGATGCAGGTTCCAGGTTTCAAAGAAAACCGTACCTTAGAAATATCAGAAATTTCTCGCAGCTTAAAAGTGTTGGCCAGAGAGCTCAGTGTTCCCCTCATCGCGTTGTCACAGCTTAACCGTGGACTAGAACAGCGCAGTAACCGTCGCCCGATGATGTCTGATTTGCGCGAATCAGGTGCTATCGAACAAGATGCTGATTTAATCGCTTTCATATACCGTGATGAGGTTTACGATCCTAATAGTCCAGATAAAGGTGTTGCTGAAATTATTATCGGTAAGCAGCGTAATGGCCCTATTGGTACCGTCAAGCTGGCATTTTTAGGTCAGTTTACCCGTTTTGAAAATTTAGCTGCCGCAGCTTACTCTACTTCACCGCCAAATATGGGGCAGACGGCTGCTAGAGGGTCTTTTGCGGGACAAAGTGCTCAGACATTTAAGCGAACGCCGGCGGTGGTTGATTATGATGAATAAAGTTTTTTAATGTTATGCATCACACTGCTACTGCCCACATTAACCTTGCTGCACTAAATCATAATTTGCAGCGTGTCAAATCTTTAGCTCAAGGTTCTGCCGTGTTGGCGATGATAAAAGCCAATGCTTATGGCCATGGATTGCTGCGAGTTGCGAATGCTTTACAGGATGCGGATGCTTTTGGAGTCGCGCGCATTGACGAAGCATTACAATTGTTCCGTTATCATAGTGATAAAAATATCGTCGTGATGGCAGGTTTTCAGGACGCTGACGAATTGCAACGCATGGCGGCATTTGGCCTAGTCCCCGTCGTGCACACCCTGCAACAAGTAGAATTGCTGGAGCAAATATCAGTCACTAAAGCAGTGACAGTATGGTTAAAAATAGATACCGGTATGCATCGTTTGGGTTTTAGCCCTGAAGAAGCAGGGCAGGCTTATGAGCGCCTGTCACAATGTCCTCATGTCGCCAAACCCATTACCACCTTCACACATTTTGCAGAAGCTGACGAGCTAGAGCATCCAAAGACAAAGCAGCAACTAAATATCTTTAATCAAACTGTCAAATGGCCTGGACCTAAAAGCCTAGCTAATTCCGCAGGTATTATCGCATGGCCACAATCCCATGCGGATTGGGTACGTCCAGGAATCATGCTCTATGGTGCATCACCCTTTCCCGAACGCTTGGCTTTTGAATTTGATTTGCAACCTGTCATGACCTTGAGCTCAGAACTCATTGCCATTCATGATTTTCATCAGGGGGATGAAATAGGGTATGGCGGTACTTGGGTATGTCCTTCAGATATACGGATGGGTGTTGCTGCAGTAGGGTATGGTGATGGTTATCCGCGCCATGCTAAAAATGGTACGCCGGTGTTAGTGGATAATGTGATGTGCACCTTGGCTGGACGAGTGTCTATGGATTTGATAACCATTGATTTAAGTAATCATCCGAGAGCTAAAGTAGGTGATTGTGTTGTTTTATGGGGTGAAGGTTTACCCATAGAAAAAGTAGCTTTATGTGCCAATACCATCGCCTATGAATTATTGTGTCATGTAACGCCGCGCGTGCGTTTTTTAGAATCTTGACAGTATTCAGCCTTTATAGCACTATCGCGCCGACATATTACAGATTTTACTAATCCCCCTCCCACAAGGGAGAAAGGATAAAGGAAGCAAACAACCCTAGGCCGATGTGACACGATGACCCATGCAGCCCTTCATACGACAAATTTTCCATTACGCAAACACTACTACTCAAGCTGCATTTCCCTTTGGCGATTAATGCTTTTTCTCCCCCTAATGATCGCATTATTTCTTGCAGGATGCGCCACTACCCGCCCGCGTCCACATAATGTGGAAAATATTTGCAGTATATTTAATCAATATCCTGATTGGTATTGGCAAGCCAAACAGACTGAAGCTAAATGGGGCGTACCGGTTCCGGTGCAAATGTCCATTATTTACTATGAATCCGCATTTACCGCTAAAGCCAAGCCGCCGCGCAAAAAAATCTTATGGATCATTCCTTGGAAGCGCCCAACCTCGGCTGTTGGCTATTCGCAAGCCTTGAACAAAACTTGGTTAGATTACCAAAACCAGACTGGGAACAGTGACGGCAAACGCCATGAATTTGGTGATGCCTGTGATTTTATCGGTTGGTATAGCCACCAAGTAAATCATACATTGCGGGTTCCCCCAAATAATGCCTATGGGCTATATCTTGCCTACCACGAAGGAATGGGAGGTTATGCAAAGCGCAGTTATATTAGAAAACCTTGGTTAATCAGAGTAGCGCATAAAGTTTCAGCGCGCAGTAATATCTATCAACGGCAGCTGGTGAGTTGTGAAGATAGTATTCCTAGAGAATAATCTGTGAGTGAGGCGGCTCGCCCGTGTCCCAGGATGAGATATCAATGACAAAACCATTACATCCAGGCCAATTACGTTGGCAGTGCCGTCGCGGTTTATTAGAACTCGATGTATTGCTGGGCAATTTTCTAGAACGTAAATATCCTGCAATATCATCCCATCAACAAACAGCTTTCGCAGCTTTATTAGAAAGTACCGATCAAGAATTAATAAACTGGTTATTGATACGCGATAGTTTGCCTGCTGATTCTAGCTTGCAGGAAATTGTATTTATGCTGAGAGCAGGTGTCTAATACAGCCTTGGCTTTTTTCCTTCTCCCATCCCGCAAGGGGATTCCCTTCGGTCACAGACGGGAGAAGGAAAAAGGCTGGGGCTGTAAGAGGTGCTCCTTCGCCTATGCAAAGGATGATGTATGAGGAGCATACAAAACAAATTCCGCTACCGGCACCCCGCCAATTAAATGCTCCTGAATGATTCTCTCCAACACCGCCGGTGAACAAGAGTGATACCACACACCATCTGGGTAAATCACGGCGATAGGTCCATTCATACACACGCGCAGACAGTTAGCCTTAGTTCGCTGAACAGTATCCAGTTTTAATTCTTTCAAGCGGGATTTTAAATAATCCCAGGACGCTAAACCGTCCTCTAGTGAACAGCACTTGGGTTTTGTTTGATCGCAGCATAAAAAAATATGATGCCTCAATTCAGCTAAATTTAACTTAGCGACAATTCTCTGCAATTCAGGTGTTAGCATAGTGTTAAGTCCATCCGGGAAAAATTTCTTGCAGCCCTTTAATCATCAGACTCATGGCGATCGCTGACAACAGCAGCCCCATAATACGCGTCATGATTTTAATACCCGATTCACCCACGATTTTGCCGATGCGGGTTGAGAAAAACAACATCACCCCTATGACCAGGGAAACAAATAGAATACCTGCGCAGATATAAATTTTATGCGTGAATTCAGGAAATTCACGGGTAAAAATGACAGTATTGGTCATGGCGCCGGGACCTGCGATAATAGGTATACCTAAAGGCACTACTGCAATGGATTCTCTGACATTTTGTTGTTCTAGTTCTTCGGCGGTTTTTGAGGTAGGCGTTTCTTTAGAATGTAACATTTCTAAACCGCGCAACAAAATGATTAAACCACCAGCGATTTCAAAGGCAGGTAAGGAAATACCAAAGATTTCCAAAATAGGAATACCAGTCCAGGTGATAAGCACGAGTACAATAAAAATAGTCAAAGTGGTAACCAAGGCTATTTTGCGTTTTTCTTGCTCTGTTTTGTTCTGAGTCATACCTAAGAAAACAGCGACACTGCCGGCGGGATTCGTGATAGCAAGCATAGAAATAATAAAGCTGATGAATTGGCTCCACTGCATGAGAGATTACTCGCGAAGATTAGTTTATATAAAATATAATGAATAATGACTTAGAAACTAAAGGAGCGCTATCGTTTTCACATGAAACTTTATCTCACACGTCACGGAGAAGCCGTTGCGGCAGAAATCAACCCAGATCGTCCTTTAAGCGCACTTGGAGAAAAGCAGGTAAATAGCGTGGGCGAGAAATTGCATGCGCGCGGTATCGTCGTAGATAAGATTTACCACAGCGGCATTGTGCGCGCACGGCAAACAGCGGAATTACTCGCGCCACAAGTGCAAGCGGGCAGCGTTCTGCCATTACCTGGCTTGCGTCCTGAAGATCTGGTTGAACCTATGGAAATAGAAGTAGCCACCTGGACGCAACCAGTGATGCTGGTAGGACATTTACCCTTTATGGCTTATCTGTTAGAAGCACTCACCTTGCATTCAGCATCAGTGATATTTAACCCAGCGACAGTTGCGTGTCTTGCGCCTGTGGGAGATGGCTGGATATTAGAATGGGTGATACATGCGGCTGAGACGCGATGACACTGGTATTACAAAGATCGCGAATATGGCTGCTGCTGTTATTGCTAATTCATGCAGGTGCGCTGTGTTGTTTATTATTATCAAAGGCGCCATTTTGGATTATATTGCCTGCAGGACTGGCTGGGGTCGGTAGCTTAATCATTAGATTGCAGCATGCTGCATTAAGTGCTGCATCCGCCGTGGTGCGTTTATGGGTAGATAGTGATAGACAATGGTACTTGCAGAATCATGCGGGAAAGGTGGTGTCAGCACAGTTGCATGGCGACACCTTTGTGAGTCGGTATTTAGTTATTTTAAATTTTACATTAGAGACTAAACGGCGGAGTAACTCCGTAATTTTATGGGTGGATAGTGTGGATGCGCATACTTTTCGACGTCTTAAACAATATTTGTTGACTCAGCGTGTTATTACTAACTACTCTCCCCCTTTGAAAAAGGGGTGAGCAGAAACAAGGTATAGCTAGTCGCTGACGCGAAATTCAAAAAATGCACGTCGTCCCCTGGCTTTAAACTCAACAGCAATGGCTCCCTTCCAAGGGCTACATTGCATTACGGAAAATTATTAAATTAATGACTCACTCGACTGTCTACGCTAAACTTCTCCCATGAAATACATCAGAAACTTTTCTATCATTGCCCATATCGATCACGGTAAATCTACCCTAGCAGATCGCTTCATCCAACGGTGTGGCGGCTTATCCGAGCGTGAAATGAGCGAGCAAGTGCTCGATTCCATGGATATAGAGCGCGAGCGTGGCATCACCATCAAAGCCCAAAGTGTGACCTTGCACTATAAAGCCAAAGACGGTCACAGCTACCAACTAAACTTTATTGACACTCCGGGACATGTGGATTTCTCCTATGAAGTCTCGCGTTCGTTATCGGCTTGCGAGGGTGCGCTATTGGTGGTTGACGCAGCCCAAGGGGTAGAAGCGCAGACCGTGGCCGTGTGCTATACCGCCATCGAACAGGGACTGGAAGTATTACCGGTATTAAACAAAATTGATCTGCCTCAGGCTGAGCCGGATAAAGTGATACAGGAAATTGAAGACATTATTGGCATAGAAGCGCATCACGCTATCCGTATCAGCGCCAAAACAGGTTTGGGTATTGAAGATTTACTAGAACAATTAGTAGCCACCATTCCAGCCCCCAAAGGCCAAGATAATGCATTATTGCAGGCGTTAATCATCGATTCCTGGTTTGATAGTTATTTAGGTGTTGTATCCTTGGTGCGGGTCATGCAAGGTGTCCTCAAAGCGGGTGAAAAAATGCAGGTGATGTCAACTGGCCGGTCATATTTGGTAGACCAGGTTGGCATTTTTACACCTAAACGCCAGAACACCGGAATATTGAGAGCCGGTGAAGTAGGTTATGTCATTGCCGGAATCAAAGAAGTCAATGGCGCACCCGTAGGCGATACCCTGACACATGCACAGCACCCAGCTTCTTCGCCATTGCCGGGATTCCAAAAAGTCAAACCACAAGTTTTTGCCGGCTTGTTTACCATAAACGCCGAAGACTATGAGGCATTCCGCGATGCTTTAGCTAAACTGCGCTTAAATGATGCCGCCTTGTTTTATGAACCAGAAACTTCTGAAGCATTAGGCTTTGGTTTCCGTTGCGGCTTTTTAGGTATGTTGCACATGGAAATCGTGCAGGAACGTTTAGAACGCGAATATCAATTGGATCTAATCACTACTGCACCGACTGTTGTGTATGAAGTGGTGACGAGTAAAGGCGAAACCAAATACATCGATAATCCCTACAAATTGCCGCCGCCGGCGGAAATTGCCGAAATGCGCGAGCCCATCGCTCAGGTGAATATCCTGGTGCCGCAAGAATATCTGGGTAATGTCATTACCTTATGCGTGGAACGTCGCGGTGTACAGAAAAACATGCTCTATGCCGGTCGTCAAGTCGCACTGACTTATGAAATTCCTATGAACGAGGTTGTGTTAGATTTTTTTGATCGCTTAAAATCAGTCAGCCGCGGCTATGCTTCCCTGGATTATGCATTTAAATCTTTCCAGGCCGCGCCATTGGTTAAACTGGATATTTTGATTAATGGTGATAAAGTAGATGCCTTAGCCACAATTGTGCACCGCGAGAAAGCCCAACAACGCGGTCGTGCTTTAGTTGAAAAGATGCAGGAAATTATCCCGCGGCAGATGTTTGATGTGGCCATTCAGGCTGCGATAGGTTCACAGATTATTGCACGGCAAACGGTGAAGGCTTTACGTAAAAATGTCACAGCCAAGTGTTATGGCGGCGATGTAAGCCGTAAACGTAAATTATTGGAAAAACAAAAAGCTGGTAAAAAACGCATGAAGCAAGTTGGAAGAGTAGAGATTCCGCAGGAGGCGTTTTTAGCAGTGTTAAAAGTAGATCAGAAAAATTAAATGATGAATCTGGGGAGGGTATTTTATGAGTAGCGAAATAGATGAGCAATTAAAACCAATCGACAAAATCCTGAGAGTTTCAGCATCTTCTCAGTATGAAGAAGTCGTTGTAGCGATGCAGTCAGGGTTATATAAGGGTTTAACATTTGACCCAAAGCTGTCAGAAAATTTTAGAGCAAAATGTATTAAACAAATGCCAGTAAAGCAGTTAATGACTGATTTACAGGCACAAAGGGTAAGAAAATTGCAAGATGCGAAAGACCTGCGTCTAGATATGACTAACGCTAATAATAGATATAACAATCATAGATTGAAAAAGGAAGCCGATACCTTAAATCAACATTTGGAAAAATACAGTCTTGCGTCACCGGATTAGAAGCAGTTTATCTTGAGATAGATAGCAAAAGAGCGCACGCTAGAACCGTAGTTAATCACTGTCTTACATTACTTGACCCGCAATATCAATGGCCTGGGTCAAGTGAAGAGGCGCAATTATTGGAATTATTGGAAATAGTGCTGGCAGAGGCTAAGAAGGTTCCTACTGTAGCGAGGACAGATTTTTTTAAGCACAATAACAATGCAGATAGGTCTTTATCTACTTTAGAATCAACTGATGAACCGGGTGAAAAGATGCCACCATTAATTTCAGATTACGACTCAGGCTCGGATTCAGATAAAACAGAACCGTATTATTTTTAGATATTTTGTAATTATTTGACGTTGTTCCTTCTCACTTGTCGGATTGCGCTTTGCATAGATTGATGCTCAACTTACTCAAATTATTCAACTGGGGGTTGGGACGATGAGCTGAATAGTTAACTACATTTTAATGGATGCCACCGATGATTATTACCAAACAATACCTCCTCATTTTTATCCTCGCCATATTCATGACCCTGTTTACTTGGATCATCGATTCCGCCTGGTTGGCACAACGCACCCCACCTAACCAATTCAAGACGCTGCGTATTTTGGGCAGTACGCTTTTGGTGTTGTTAATTATCTGGTTATGCATCATGAATTTCCCAGCGACGTTGACTGCGCTGGTAGTGGGCTGTGGCATAATTGCGCTGATTGATATGCTATTCTTCCGTCGCAAACGTTTGTCAGCCAAGCAAAAACAATCCGTGATCGTCGAAAATGCCCGCTCGTTTTTTTGGGTATTATTGTTGGTTTGGGTCATACGTTCGTTTCTTATCCAACCTTATCGCGTGCCCACAGGTTCATTACAACCCACTGTAGCGCCTGGAGATTTTCTAGTCGTGAATCAGTTTGCTTATGGACTACGTTTCCCCGTGGGCAACACTAAGATCGTGCCGATTGCAGAACCCAAGCGCGGGGATATAGTTTTATTTTATGCGCCACCTGATCCTTCTATCGTATTTGTTAAACGTCTGGTGGGATTGCCGGGCGATCATATACAGTACAAAGATAAAGTACTCTACATCAATGGCAAAGCCATGCCGCAACAATTTGTGAGTGAAGCCGTCGATGACGAACCTGCCGGTATCAATCCCGAAGAACATATCCCCGTCGCTTTGAAAACAGAAAATCTAATGGGGGTTAAACATAGTATTTATGTAAGACCCATAGATGAGGGTTTAACCCAAGATGTCGATGTCGTAGTGCCTCCTGGTAATTATTTTATGATGGGCGATAACCGCGATAACAGCGATGACAGCCGCACTTGGGGTTTTGTGCCCGAGCAAAATTTAATTGGTAAAGCTTTTGGGATATGGATGAGCTGGGATGCCATTAACCATCGCGTGCGTTGGAATAGGATAGGCAAGGCAGTTAAATAATGAAGTCACCGTTAGAAAAATTAAATGAGCAATTGGGCTATACATTTCGGGATATATCATTGTTGGAAACTGCCTTAACGCATCGCAGTTACGGTCATATCAATAATGAGCGCTTGGAGTTTTTGGGAGATGCCTTGCTGAATTTTTATATCGCTGAAAAGCTGTTCCAAGGCTATCCTGATTTGACCGAAGGTGGTTTGAGCCGTATGCGTGCGAATCTCGTGAATGGCGATGCCTTAGCAGAACTAGCGAGAAAGCTCAAAATTAACGATTATCTGCGCCTGGGTGCAGGCGAGCAAAAAAGCGGCGGCGTTCAGCGTAGTTCTATTTTATCTAACGCTATGGAAGCCATTATTGGAGCGATTTATCTAGATGGGGGAGCAGCAGCTTGCCAACAGTGCATTCTTAACTGGCTTTCCAACCAGATTGCTGCGATTACGACGCAAGGCGTGCAAAAAGATCCCAAAACCCAGCTGCAGGAATTTTTACAAGCCAAACATTTGGCGCTGCCGCAATATCATGTGTTATCCGTAGATGGTAGAGAACATAATCAGGTATTTAAAATCGAATGCCGGGTGAAAGGCATACCTAAAAATACCATTGGCAAGGGTAGCAGTCGACGCCGTGCCGAACAGGATGCGGCACAGAAATTTTTAGCGCTATTTGAGACAGAATTATGAGCAACGAATTCCATTGTGGTTATGTGGCCATTCTTGGTCGCCCTAATGTGGGTAAGTCCACCTTATTGAATCATTTGATAGGGCAAAAAATCAGCATCACTTCACGCAAACCGCAGACCACGCGTCATCAGATTCTCGGCATCAAGACTTTAGAGTCAGCACAGATTCTTTATATCGATACACCCGGTATTCATAAACAGGCGCATCATGCGTTGAACCGCTATATGAACCGTGTGGCCACGGGCGCCATTCCGGGTGTCGATGTGATTGTATTTATGGTAGATGGTTTACAGTGGTATGAAGACGATGATTTGGTGTTGAAAAAGATCGAGACGGTTGATAGGCCTGTGATTTTGGCGGTAAATAAAATCGATAAAATTGCTGATAAAACCGCCTTGCTGCCGCATTTAGAAATGTTAAGCAAAAAAAGACAATTCGCCGCTGTCGTGCCGATTTCTGCCAAAAGACAAGCAGATGTCATGGCATTAGAACAGGTAATAGTCCGTTATTTGCCGGAAAATCCCCCTTTGTTCCCTGAAGATCAGGTGACTGATCGCAGTGAACGCTTTCTCGTGGCTGAGATTATCCGCGAAAAACTGATGCGGCATTTGGGTAAAGAATTGCCTTATGCATTGACGGTTGAGATTGAGCAGTTTAAACAGACTGACAAATTATTGCGTATTGCTGCGGTGATTTATGTGGAGAAAGCTTCGCAGAAGCGCATTGTGATTGGGGAAGATGGCGAGCTTTTAAAAGCGGTGGGTACAGAGGCGCGTTTAGAAATGGAAAAATGGTTGGCGGATAAAATCTTTTTACAATTATGGGTGAAGGTGAAACGCGGCTGGTCGGATGATGAGCGTAGTCTGCAAAGTTTGGGGTATGGGAAGTAATGATGGCTTTGTCCTGTCATTCCCGCGTAGGCGGGAATCCATCCCTAAAGATGCATAGTACATCAGTATTTCTTGCCTACCTTTACCAGTCAAAGAAGTCAGCTGATACATTAGTTGACTGCCTTGCGTGGATGGGTTCACGCCTTCGCGGGAATGACAGGTAAGGGGATGAGTTACCATGCGAATTGCTCTTCAACCTGCTTTCATACTACATAGTCGCCCGCTAAACGAAACCAGTTCGTTGTTAGAGGCATTCACTGAATCTTACGGTCGTGTCAGCCTGGTAGCGCGTGCGGCACGTTCGCGTTTTCGCGGTATTCTGCGTCCGTTTACGCCGTTGTTAATCAGCTGGTCTGGTAAAACTGAATTAATGAATTTAAGCGCAGTTGAATCCTACGGCTTACCTTGGACGCTATCGGGTTCTGTTTTGTTAAGCGGAATCTATCTCAATGAAATGCTGGTGCGATTATTACCGCGTTTTGATGCCCACCCGCGTTTGTTTGCACAATACCAACAGACCTTGCAATGTCTGCAGCAGCAACATTCGAAAGAACCCAGTTTGCGGTTGTTTGAAAAAACTTTGCTGACTGAACTGGGCTATGGTTTGTCGCTTAATCAAGAAGCAAGCGGCATGCCGATTGTGGCGGAGCAAAGCTATGTGTTTATAGCAGGCCAGGGCTTTTCCATCAGTTCATGTGGCACTTCGCTGCAACGCTCACCGGTATTTCAAGGCAGTAGTCTTTTGGCCTTTCATCATAATACCCTGGAACATTTAGCTGATTTGCGGGCAGCTAAGCAACTGACGCGTTTAGCGATTGGTTCTCTGTTGGGTAATAAACCGCTGAAAAGTCGGGAGTTGTTCTCTTACGGTCATGACTTCTTTCCTTCTCCCCTTGTGGGAGAAGGAAAAAAGCTAAGCAGCTATCTTGCTTCAAAATTGCTTCACAAATAATCAAACGTCATCAACTGATAATCACCATTAGCATAATACATCAACACACTGCCATGCTGATGCCAGTCGCCTAAAACAATACGCTGCGAAGCTTTACCATCGACTTCTAGCGTATGGATATGCGCACGATGTGTATGGCCGTGTATCATCTGTGTGGCCTGCTCTTTGCGTAATAAATTGGCAACTGCATTAGGTGTTACATCCATAATCTGATAGGCGGTTCGTCCAGTATGCCTTTTGCTGAAACCGCGTATCCAACGTGCAAGCATGCGGCGTAGCGTTAAGGGTAAATGCAGAAAAAAACCTTGGTAACGCGGATTCAATGCATAATGACGGAATTTTTGATGCCGAGTATCTTCGGTGCATAACATATCGCCATGTGTCAGCACAATAGGGATACCGTAAAGCAGAATTTTACAAGGGTCAGTTAATAGCTGGCAGCCGGTTTTTTTGCAAAAATCTTCACCAATCAAAAAATCACGGTTACCGCGCAAAAAATAGACTGGAATACCAGTTGCTGTCAGTGCCTGTATCGCTGCCATCACGGATTGGTTAAATGGGGTAGCATCATCATCTCCAATCCAAACTTCAAATAAATCTCCTAATATGTAGACAGCATCAGCCTGGCGCGCCTGGGTTTTCAGTAGATTAAAAAAACACTGAGTGATTTGTGGCCCACTGGCCTCAAGATGAAGATCAGAAATAAATAGTGTATAGTTCACGGCTTATAAGCTATGGGAAATAGAAATAATTAGAATTTATATCCTTTGCCAATTAAGCACAACCAAAACCGTATACAACATCAAGAACTAGTAGACTGTCCAAATGAATCAACCGACTTTAAAAACACGTTTTTGCCCCAGTCCAACCGGTTTAGTCCACCTGGGAAATATCAGAACCGCATTGTTCAATGCTTTATTGGCCAAAGGACAAGGCGGAATATTTTTGCTGCGTATTGAAGATACAGATAAAGCACGCTCAGATGTGCAATTTGCCGAGGCTCTGCAAGAAGATTTACGTTGGTTAGGATTGGATTGGGACGAAGGTCCCGGTTGTGAAGGAGCGGCAGGTCCCTATTGGCAGTCGCAGCGTCAGACGATATATGATCGCTATTATCAACAATTGGAACAACTGAAATTAGCTTATCCTTGCTTTTGCACAGAACAACAACTTGCCTTGGCGCGTAAATTGCAACGTTCTGCTGGTAAACCACCACGCTATGCCGGCACTTGTCGGGAGCTAACAAAAGAAGCCATTGCTGAAAAACTGGCACAAGGCTTACAGCCGACCTTGCGATTTCAGGTGCCTTTAGATCAAGAAACGGTATTCCATGATCTAGTCCGCGGCGAACAGCGCTTTAAAAATAATGATATTGGCGATTTTATCATCCGGCGCGCTGATGGTACCCCGCCCTTTATGTACTGCAATGCCATTGATGATGCTTTGATGGGGGTGACCCATGCTTTGCGCGGTGAAGACCATCTAACCAATACACCGCGTCAGATCATGATTTTAAAGGCGCTGAATTTACCGATTCCGCAGTATGGTCATATTTCACTCATTATAGGCTCTGATGGTGCGCCTTTATCCAAACGTCATGGTAGTCGCAGTATTCAAGCCTTACGCGAGCAAGGTTATTTGCCTAAAGCGATTAACAACTACCTGGCTAGATTGGGACATTATTATGCTGCTGAGCAATTGATGGACATGCAGGAATTGGCAGAACGCTTTTCTCTTAAGTCTCTGGGTGCGGCACCTGCACGCTTTGATGCCAATCAACTATTATATTGGCAACGCGAGGTGGTACAGCGGTTAGATAACCTTGCTTTCTGGCAATGGGCAGGTGAGGCTGCGCAGCAATTAGTGCCAGAACAGACGAAAGATTTATTTATTAATAGCGTGCGTACCAACGTCACTTTTCCAGCAGATTGCGCGCATTGGGCGCAAGTGTTTTACCAGGAAGATTGGTCTTATGGAGAAGAGCAGCAGACTATTCTGCGGGAAGCCGGAGCTAAATATTTCGCGGTAGTTGAGAAAGTCCTGAATCAGCAAGGTGCAAAATTAGATGATGTGATCGCTGCGCTCAAAACTGAATTACAAGTTAAAGGGAAGATGCTATTTCAGCCGCTCAGAATTGCGTTGACTGGTGAAATGCACGGGCCGGAATTATTAGTAATATTTGAGCTGTTGGGAGAAAAGCGTTTGGCTGATCGTATTGAAAAAGCTATGCGAATTGCGCAGGCAGCGGCGGTTTAACCAACATTTCTCTCCCGTATTGCAGATATTAGGAGGGAAGGTTGTATTCCTACATCCTATCTACTGGCACCCGCCAGAAATCAAACGCCGCAATGGTATCAAACCCGCACTGCTGGTAAAGCCGCAACGCGCCGATATTATGACACTCTACATCCAATGTAATAACACGTTGACCGCGCTGACGAAGTAAATGCATAGTCTGTAAAATCATAGCAGTAGCGAGGTTTTTCCCACGGTGTTCAGGGACAATGCACAAATCATGAATAAAAGCGGCATTGTTTTCATCATAACGCACATGTATTTTGCCGACATTTTCATAATCCGGTGTGGAAACTAGCCAGGCTAAGCGGTTTTTTTCTTGCATATTCTCAGTAAAACGCTGCAAAGTTTCAGTAAATGAGGAATTAAAACTCACAGCACCCATGCGGGCTATGGTGATTAAATCCTGCGTATCGGCTTCGCGCATGATGATCGTCGGCAGTTCTTTAGGAACCGGATCGCGCACCGCCATCATTTCTACTTGAGAAAAATCGTACTGCCCACCCATCGCCCGCAAGTAATCATCGGTAATGGGGGAGCGTTGTGGTCGAATCCATACACAGTGAGTCAGATGCCGTTGTTTCAATTCTAATATCGCTTCTGCCATCAGTTTTTTAAAAATGCCCCGCTGACGGAACTTGGGATGCACAACTACACTGAGTTCCGCTTCGTCATTTTCAAAGGTATACAAGGCCAGATAAGCCACCAGATTGCCGTCTAAATAATAAAAAAAATCGTTAAACTCCATGGTTAAACGGTTTTCTATGATGTGCCAGTAAATTTTTATTTTAAAGCCGTCGTGGTCGGCGCTGCGGTCGGCGAGGGTGGTGATATTGCGTAAATCAGTTTTGTGTAGGCGGGAAACTTTAGTGAGTTGTTTTATCATGATTAATATTCTTAAATTGCTCAATATAATGTTATAAAGTATAACATAGGCTGGTCTTTTTAGGTAATTTCCCTGTGTTGAGAATTGTACTACTCCCCTTTTTCAAGGAGGGTGGACAGTTACCTTAAAATAAAAAATATTGAGATTATAAAAAATGACTGCCTTTCCTGTTCGTAGCCAGCTCAAGATATTATTCCCCAGCATTCTATTGATTATTCTCTGTTACCTGTTTATCGATAAACCCGTGGCCTTCTGGGTCAATGCCCATCATTTACAACAATATCACTGGCTAAAGCTGCTGACGCATTTAGATGACGTTTTAGGCGGGATAGTTTTTTTAATCTATCTGGTATTATGGGTAGGTCTTTTGCTGAACATAAACAGCCGTCATGACAAGCTGCTATTGGTGATTGCCAACTGTTATGTCATTACTGCTTTTTTAGTGACTATATTGAAATTTGTATTTGCGCGCTATTGGCCGGCTACCTGGGCGAACAATAATCCGTCCTTGCTGCAAAATGGTACCTACGCCTTTAATTGGTTTCACTGGGGAATCGCTTATTCAGCATTTCCTTCCGGCCATGCTGCGCGGGTTATGGCGGCTATGATGGCTTTTTATTTGGTGTATCGGCGCTGGCGTTGGCTGGCTGGTTTGGTGGTCATATTGACTGCCGTGAGTCTTGTTAGCGTTAACTACCATTTTGTCAGTGACGTCATCGCAGGTATATTGTTGGGATATATTGTTGCAACGACGACGTATCATTTGATTCATCCATCCCCTTTTTCAAGGGAGAGGTATTTATAATAATCGAGGAAACAACGTGCTACACATCTATAACAGCATGACTAAAAAGAAAGAGCTGTTTCAACCACTGATTCCTAAAAAAGTCAGTCTCTATGTATGTGGCTCTACCGTGTATGATTACTGTCATATCGGCCATGGGCGCAGCATTATGGTGGTGTTTGATATGGTAACGCGCTACTTACGTTCTTTGGGTTATGAAGTACGTTATGTGCGTAATATTACCGATATCGATGACAAAATTATTAACCGTGCCAATGAAAAGGGCGAGCCCATTACCCAGCTCACCGAACGTTTTATCGCAGCGATGCGTGAAGATGAGTTGGCATTGGGCGCCAATCCTCCTGATATAGAGCCACGGGCGACATTACATATTTCAGCGATGATTTCTCTGATCGAACGGCTGATTGCCAAAGGTTATGCTTATGTGGCTGAGGGTGGCGTGTTCTATGAAGTCAGCCGTTTTGCGGATTATGGTAAGTTTTCCAATCAATCGGTCGATAAGCTGCGTAGCGGTGCGCGTGTGGATATTTTAGAAACTAAACGCGATCCCTTGGACTTTGCTTTATGGAAATTGGCAAAACCTGGCGAACCGAGTTGGGATTCTCCTTGGGGCAAGGGTAGGCCGGGTTGGCATATTGAATGCTCGGCTATGTGTGCTGAATGCTTGGGAGAGCATATTGATATTCATGGTGGCGGCTTGGACTTGGTATTCCCCCATCATCAGAATGAAATTGCACAGTCGGAAGGCGCTTTTGGCGGTCGGTTTGTCAATACTTGGATGCATGTTGGTTATGTGCAGATCAATCGGGAGAAAATGTCTAAGTCCTTGGGCAATTTTTCCACCATACGTGATGTATTGGCGCAGTATAAAACGGAAGTCGTGCGATATTTCTTGCTGGCCAGCCATTACCGCAGTCCAATTAATTACACGCATGAAAATTTAGCGAGTGCTGAGGCGGCGTTGCGACGTTTGTACACGAGCCTGCGCGGTTTGCCTGTGGTTCCTGAATCGGATGGCGGGGAAGAATTTATTTCACGTTTTCATGCAGCAATGGACGATGATTTTAACAGCCCGCTGGCGTTTTCAGTGCTATTTGATTTGGCGCGTGAAATTAACCGCTTACGTGATGAGAGTCAGATTGTTGAGGCAGCAAAGCTTGCGGCTTTGTTAAAAAAATTGGCCGATATCTTTGGTATTCTTAAGGAAGATCCAGTGGAGTTTTTACAGTCAGGTGTGGCTGATTCAGAAGCATCTGAGATTGAACGTTTGATTGCTCTGCGCAATACTGCGCGTCAGAACAAGCAGTGGGCAGAAGCAGATCGGTTGCGGGATCAGCTATTGGCGATGCATGTGTTGTTGGAAGATACGGCAGAAGGGACGATTTGGCGGAAGGAATGAATAGCCTAAGAAATAATGATTAAGCGCAAACATCCTTCTCCCCTTGTGGGAGAAGGTGCCCGAAGGGTGGATGAGGGGTGAGTTTGGGCTAGCTTTTAGTTAGAGCTATTGTAAACTTACCCCTCATCCGCCCTAACGGGCACCTTCTCCCACAAGGGGAGAAGGATGTTTGTGCAGCTTTTCAGCCGCAAATAACGTATTTTCCAGTAAAATAGCGCGGGTCATAGGCCCAACTCCACCTGGTACAGGTGTTATCCAGCTTGCCCGCAATTTTGCAGTATCAAAATCCAGATCGCCACTAATTGTCCCTTTAGCATTACGATGAATGCCTACATCAACCACAACCGCTCCGGGCTTAATCCACTCACTGCTGATGATTCCTGGTTTGCCTACAGCCACTACCAAAATATCTGCTTGCTGGACGTGTGTCGCTAAATCACGAGTAAAGCGGTGACAGACCGTGACCGTACATTTAGCTAGCAAGAATTCCAACGCCATCGGCCTGCCCACAATATTTGAAGCGCCAATGACCACGGCGTGTTGTCCAGCCAAATCAATGCCGGCGTGTTTGAGCAGGGTAATAATCCCGTAAGGGGTGCAAGGCCGTAAGGCCGGCCGTCTTTGCACCAGATGACCGAGATTGCAGGCGTGAAAGCCATCGACATCTTTTTCTGGATAAAGGCGATCCAGAATTTCAGCCGTATTAATATGCGAAGGCAAAGGCAGCTGGACTAGAATACCATCTACCGTATTATTGGCATTCAATTGATCGATGAGCGCAATCAACTCGTTATGGCTGATATCTTCTGGCAAATCATAAGCCAGCGACACAATGCCCACATCTTCACAGTCTTTGCGCTTGTGATGCACGTAAACCTGTGAAGCTGGATCATCACCCACTAAGATCACAGCTAAGCAAGGGCGACGCAAACCTTGATCTAGCCGGGTTTTTATTTTTACAGCAATATGCTGGCGGATTTCAGCAGCGAGCGCTTTGCCATCAAGAATTTGCGCGGTCATGAAATATCCTGTGAATTAACGATAGATTTTGTTTTCGCCTAATGTATCGTATCGTTGTTTATACCTCAATGGCTTCCTTTCTCTCGGAGCGGCTGTTAGTGCTTACCTCAAGTGCTATCACCGCTAGCAACATTAAGCCCAGGAATGTTTGCAACACCAATGACCAACCATTGGCCTTCTTTTAATATGGTGTTTAGCAATGTATTGTGATTAGACTGCGTATTAGCGGCCAAGGTGATGGTTGCTGAAGGTGAAGCAACGGATTCAGGATTTTTTGCAGCAATTAAAGGCGTAGTAGGTTTTAAGGCTTGTACTTTGTCGACAGGCACCAATAAAGTGTTAGGTGTGCTGGCTGCTGTAGCCATATTGCGGTAACCGGGATTTAACTGCTGCATGGTTTTGACACTGATTCCAGAAGATTTAGCTACCTGCTTCAGGTCTGTCCGTGCACCAACCTTAACCAGTTCTAATTGCGGGGCAGCGCTGATGGCGGGTAATTCCAGATGATAGCGTACGGGATTTTGAATGACTTCGGCTAAAGCGAGTAATTTGGGCACATATTTTTCAGTTTGTGCAGGTAAATGTAATTCCCAGAACCGCGCTCTTCTGTACCATTTCGATTGATGATGTTCGGCACTTTCCATATTACCCGGACCCCAATTATAGGCTCCCAGCGCCACTTCCCAATCACCGTGAAAACTTTGATGCAAAGAGGCAAGATAGTTTAATGCAGCATCAGTTGAAGCCACAATATCGCGGCAGCCGTCATAAGATCGATTATTTTTTAAACCTAGCCTAGGTGCAGTATTGGGCATGATTTGCCACATACCATTCGCACCGGCTTTGGAATGGGCATAAGGATTGAAACCGCTTTCGATAATTGGCAGCAATGCCAGTTCAGCAGGCAACCCGTGCTTTTTGGTTTGTTCATAGGCATAAGAAATATAGGGGGCTGCTGTTTGCAGGGTATGGTACAAAGTGCGTTGGTGATGTGTTAGCCAGGCAATCTGGGTATTCACCTCAGAACGATTGATCTCATGGTCGAGCGCAAAGTGTTGACCCATGCTCGCCCACATGGAATCGCTGCTAGTGGCAGAACCGATACTGCTTTGCTCCAGGCTGGCTAATGAAAGCTCAGAGTTGGGGCTGCAGGCGGTTAATAAGCTGCTACACAAGACGCTGCACAGAATAAATTTGCTGGTTTTTAGTAAATTCATTGGGCATTGATGTTACACAAGGGTGGAGTCTAAGTCAACTCTTTGAACAGTTTTTATACAGCCATTAATTCATAACGAATTGATTTTAAAAGAATCTTTCCAGGTTCTGAGGGTGCGAAATACGGCTTCAGGGGTAGAGAGGGAGATTTGCGCATAGGCTTCTGCGGCTGCCCTGACCGAGGCTTCTTGGCAGCGTAAAAATGGATTAGTTAGCTTTTCAAGCGCCAAAGTAGCCGGCACTGTCGGTAAATTTTGTTGCCGCTTGAGGTTAGTTGCAGAAATTCTAGCCATCACATCTGGGTTATGAGGCTCCACAGTGATTGCAAATTGTAAATTTTGGCCAGTGTATTCATGACCACAATAGACTAGCGTTTCATCAGGTAGCGCCTTTAAGTGGGAAAGTGAATGAAACATTTGCACAGCTGTGCCTTCAAATAAACGTCCACATCCTGCAGTAAACAAGGTATCACCACAGAACACATGGTTGCCAAGATAATAGGCAATATGAGCACGAGTATGCCCGGGAATAGGTAGGACAGACACTTCTAAATCCATTTCTTTCAGCGTCAAGGTTTCATTTCCTGAGAGTGGATGGGTCACTTGTGGGATGTTTTCAGCGGCTGGACCAAAAACCGGCACCGGATAGTGAGTCAGCAATTCCGCCACGCCATTAACATGGTCATAGTGGTGATGCGTTAGGAAAATCGCGACAGGTGTTAAGCGGTATTCCCGAAGTGAGGATAAAACGGGTGGCGCTTCTCCAGGATCTACGATAAGACATTGGTCTGTGCTTGTGTGTATAATCAGCCAGATGTAATTATCTTTGAAAGCTGGGATAGGGAGGATTTTCAGCATGTATTCTATCCAATAGTGAATGCCTAGGTATTTATTTTAACCCGACGCTGAAAAGTTGCAAAAATTAAAAAACTGGTAACTCAATGCAAAAGTTTACAGATGATTCTATGGAAATCATTCTAAGACAAATGGATTTGTGGTATCAGTCTCTCCCGGGATCTGAACTGCTTTTAGCGGAGCGGGAAGAATTAGATAAAATTCTGCCGAGATATTTTGGGGGTCATCTGCTGCAAGTCGGTGGCTCAAGTGAGACTTTTATATTCGAAAAAAGCCCCATTTGGCATAAAATCCGCTACAGTCCAGAATATGCACCTGTATTTCGCGGCCCGAGTGTACAGGGTAAATTCCATCAATGGCCGTTTTTACCCGAAAGTATAGATGTCATTTTGTTGCCGCATGTGCTGGAGTTTGTGCCAAAACCGGAACAGGTATTGCAGCAGTCACAACTGTCGTTAACGCCGGATGGACATTTAATCATATTAGGGTTTAATCCTTGTAGCCTGTGGGGTTTAATGAAATGCTGGGGGCGGCGTAAAACTTTGCCGTGGCGAGGTCGATTTAATACCTTATGGCGTATGCGCCACAGTTTAGCCCATCAGGGGTTTGAAGTTGAAGAAGTGCGTACATTGTTCTTTCGTCCGCCGTTGTCTTCTAAACGCTGGTTGCGAAGGCTATTGGCTTTAGAAGTGATAGGGCGTCTATTGTGGTCTAATTGTGGTGCGGTTTACCTAATTGTAGCTAAAAAAAGGCTAGTGCCACTGATTCCGATTAAATCGTCGGCTTACCGTAAACGTCATGCGTTTAATAGCTCGTTTGGGCGAATTCGATAAAGGGTAAAATTTTTGCGACTGACCAATAGTAAAACTGTTTTTATCTTTACCGATGGAGCTTGCCGGGGTAATCCTGGACCCGGTGGATGGGGCGCATTGTTGCGTTATGATGACCATGAAAAAAATTTATATGGCGCCGAATTGCATACGACCAACAACCGCATGGAATTGTCAGCTGTGATTTTTGCGTTAGCGTCATTAAAACGCCCCTGTGTTGTCGAAATCACGACCGATTCACAATATGTGCGCAACGGCATGACGGTGTGGCTAGCTAAATGGAAGCAGAACGGTTGGTGCGGCAGTGATAAAAAACCTGTTAAAAATAAGGATCTGTGGGAGCGCTTGGAGCAAGAAGTGCAGCGTCATCCAGATATTAAATGGCATTGGGTGCGAGGGCACAGCGGACATCCAGAAAATACGCTTGCAGATAGGCTTGCAAATCAGGCGATTGATGAATTGTTAGCGGGGTTTTAATACCTTTCTGCGTTTTTCCTTTTCCCGCAAGGGTAGAAGAATTAAAAGATGCTTCTTTTGTATGGTGCTCCAGTCCGATATTGAGCAATATATACTTGCATTATGTGTTTGGCCAATGGATGACAAGAAAGCATCTAGAGTCGAAGTGGAGTCGCTATGCGGATGACAGAAGCAGAAGCGCTATTAGCTGAACTTGCGCAGAGGTTTAAAGAGTGCAAGCTCGAAATATACCCAGAAAAGACGAAGATGAAGATAGTGTATTGCAAAGATGGGAATCGAAAGGAAGCTCAAGGATGTGCAACACAATTTGTATTCCTAGGGTATGAATTTAGAATGAGGGGAGCAGAAAACAGAAAAACCAAGGAAGTGTTTACTGGATTTCTACCAGCAATATCGCCAAAAGCAAAGAAAGCCATCACAGCAAAGATGCGGGAGCTTAATGTAAGAAACAAAAGGAACCTGAGCTTGCAAGAAATAGCGAAAAGGATAAATCCAATGATAAAGGGGGGATTAACCATTATGGAAAATGCACCAAATCGGCGCTGAGGACTGTATTCGAAAGGCTAAACGGAACGCTGACAAGATGGAGCATGAAGAAATATAAAAATCTTTCCAAGCGGAAAACATATGTGGCAACGTGTATGAAAATGTTTGCAGAAAAGCACAAGTATTTATTCGCCCACTGGAGAGCAGATATAACAGCTGTGAACATTTAACGGGAGCTGTATAACTTGAGAAGGTTATGTACAGTTCTGCGAGGGACTAGCGGGGGGCTCCGCTGGTCTACTCACCTACCCCTTGGAACAAGTGGGAGTAGCTAAAAATTGCTTGCAAAGTATTAAAAAAGCAGCATTACTTAACAGAATGTTAAATTAATGTTGATTTATTCAATGCCAGGAAGGATTAAACCCAGTAATGGCGTTGTGCGCAGGAGTTTTAATATTTTTTAAAAAAAACTTGCATTTTTTAAAATTCCGTTTACTATATGCCGAACACAAGGTTGTGTGTGTAGGATTTTGGCTTTTTTGGAGATAATGATTAATCAAGGTAGATTTTGATTAATACTTGCCCAGGACGCGAATCCCGAGGATACATAACAATTGTGTAATAATAAAACCTGTTCTTTGGAATCATCATGGAGGTTACAAATGAAGAAATTTTCCGTAGTTCTAGCCGCTGCTGGTTTAACGGCTTCTTTGGGTGCTTATGCTACCCTGCCAACAGACGCGACTCCTTTTAGTCTCAATATCCCCAATTTGCAAAGTGGTCTTGAAATCACATTAGAAGGTCTGCTCGTTAGACCAGATGTTATTAACTCTGACTATGCAACGTTGCAGGATATTGATTTAGATAGAGGGCGTCGCGATCATTTTAATTTTAGCGATAACAGATCCGTTCAAAATGTAAATCCAAGCTATGATTTTGGTTTCCGAGTGGGCTTGGGTTACATTTTCCCGGATTCAGGCAATGATGTTCAATTGAGTTGGACACATTTCCAAGACACCAACACCAATTCCACTGGTATTGGTGATAATGAAGTATTAGTGACTGGCGCAGGTGTGCCTCTGATTAATCCAAATATATTTGGCGATGAAATATTTGGTGATGCCAGTGCAAACACCAGTCTTAAAAACCAATTTGATGCCGTTGACCTGACAGTTGGTCAATACGTGAATATTGGTACACGTCTGCAAACCAGATTGTTTGGTGGTTTACGTTATGCTTATGTTCAGCAGAACCAAACCAGTAATTACGGTGCTTTCTACCAAAGAGAAAACCGTGATGATCCGTTCTTAGTTTACGGTGAACGAGATACCTTTAACTCCAAGTTTAACGGTTTAGGACCACGTTTAGGTTTCCAAGCTGCCTACAATGTGTGGGACTGCTTTGGCGTTACAGGTAGCGTAGCTGGTTCTTTACTGGTTGGTAAAGTTAAGAGCAGCAGCGACACTGATATCGTTGTTGATGTAGAAGATAGACGTCGTGATGAGCCATTCAGTTTTGATATTAACAGCAGCAGCAATGTTTGGCGCGTTGTGCCTGAACTCGATGCTAGACTTGGCTTGAACTATACTTGGACAGTTGGCACCAATTCAGCTCTGACGCTGGAAGGTGGTTACCAAGTGACCCAGTACTTCAATGCTGTTGACAAGCTACACAACAACGTCAGTGTGTTAAATGGTGTCAACACGACAAGAGAAACCAGCGATGTTGGGTTTGATGGTCCATACCTCAGCCTCAACTACAAGATGTAAGCAGGTTAATCTTGTATAAATCCTCAGCTTGGCTTACCAAGCTGGGGAGTAAGTCCTGAAAAGTTGTTACCTCCGGAACAGGCATACAAAAGGCGCTTATAGCGCCTTTTGTATGCTTGCCTAAAAAGCATCGAAAGCGCAGAAAAATCTGTCACTGCTTACCCTCTGTTTTGCTACTCCCATTTTTTTATATATAGACAAACTTATAGTGATTCCGTATCATCTTTGACCATAATATTGTGGAGAGATACACTTGCGACAAGTTGTGCTAGATACTGAAACAACAGGATTAAATGTTAGCGATGGTCATCGCATCATTGAAGTGGCGGGGGTAGAACTGGTCAATCGCAGACTCACTGGCCGCCATTATCATCAATATATCCGTCCACAACGTAAAATTGACGCTGAAGCGCAAGCAATTCATGGCATCACAGAAACATTTTTAGCAGATAAGCCCTTGTTCCATGAGATCGCCGGCTCATTGTTAGAATTTATCCAAGGAGCTGAACTGGTTATCCATAATGCACCATTTGATATAACGTTTCTAAATAGTGAATTATTACAATCAGGGGCACAATATAAACAAATAGCGGATTATTGTACGACGATAGACACCCTCGTATTAGCAAGAAAAAAACACCCCGGTCAACAAAATAGCCTTGATGCCTTATGTCGTCGCTACAGTGTAGATAATTCAAACCGTACTTTTCACGGCGCCTTATTAGATGCACACCTTTTAGCTACAGTTTACCTAGCCATGACAGGCGGTCAAACCACGCTATTTGGTGAAACTGCTGTTACAGAAAGTAAAGAAACCCAGGTTGAATCTGCCTTTGTGCCAGTTAGTCAGAATACGTGGCAGTTAAAGGTTATTAAAGCCAGCTCGGAAGAACTTAAGCTGCACCATCAGCGTTTGGAGGCAATAAAACAGATAAGCGGGGGAGCTTGTCTTTGGGATACCTTGTGACTCTTTAAGGCTCCAAACCCCAACATAAGTTTACAATGCAGATTCAGTAACAACCAACTATGAAAGAAATCTAGGCAAAAAGGAGAGTAGACATGTTTGTAAAAATTACCAAAAATGCAATTAAAAGTTTAATAGTAGCAGCGAGCGTGCTGTCTGTAGCACAAGCCCATGGTCCAACTGCAATTGATTGGGATTATAGTGCAAAGTTAGGACCTGGAGAATGGAGCGCATTGGCGCCTGAATATAGACTTTGCGCATCCGGAAAATCGCAATCACCTATTAACATTTCACAACACGCAGTGGCCACTACTGAAAAAGACATAGAGTTTCATTATAGCACCGGCATTTTTGGTAGGGTTTTGGATAAACATGATTTTTCAGTGGAGGTTATACCTGGCGGCAATGAATATATCACTTTAGATGGTGAAAGATATGATTTGCAAGGTCTGCATTTCCATGCACCGGCAGAACACCAAATTGCCAGAATCACTTATCCACTTGAGGTACATTTTATTCACAAAAACAGTCAGGGCAAACTTTTAGTCGTTGGCGTGTTTTTTCAAGAAGGTAAAGTGAATAAAAATTTGCAAAAACTCTTCGCCGTTCCATTACCAAAACCTGAAAACAACGCCGTAACCTCACAAAACCGAGTCGTTTTTGACCCCACCCAGCTGATTCCCAAACATAGCGGTTATTTTGTATACTCAGGGTCTTTGACTACCCCTCCGTGCACGGAAGGAGTAACCTGGTTATTGATGAAAAAAATCCTCAATGCTTCAAGTGAGCAGTTGGAGTTTTTCCGTAGCAATATGATTCATGGCAATGCAAGACCCATACAGCCGCTGAATCAGCGTGTCATTTATGAGCATAGTGAAGATTAATTAGTTGAAGAGATTGATTAGTAGGAAGCTACGTCCTGAGTAATGACTGTCATCTTGAAGCAAAAGCTGTCATCCTTCGTTGTGCTCTACTAGTGTCTGGGGAATAATTGTTTTTGGTTGGGCGCACCTCCTTCTGCCCTTGTGGGAGAAGGGGAGTTGCCTAAAAAGTGACTATTTCACCGGACACTAGTGCGCTGTGCTCAGGAGGATAGGCCTTTGCTCGGGGCGACAGATTTATAAATGACCCAAAATATAACCAATGAATCCACCCACCCCCAAAAAAAGAATACTCAAACCGCTACAGATAATCGCCGAATTTATTCGGCTTGAATCCTCAAGCGGTATCATTCTTTTTATTGCCGCCGTTGCCGCATTATTTATCGCCAATTCTCCTCTAGGCGTTCATTACCAGCACCTGCTGCACACTCCCATCGGTTGGGAAATAGGGCAATTTAATATCTCCACCACAGTGATCTTTTTGATTGATGATTTGCTAATGGCGGTCTTTTTTCTGCTAGTGGGTTTGGAAATAAAACGTGAAGTCCTCTTAGGTGAACTAAATTCACTTGCTAAAGTCAGTTTGCCGGGCATTGCCGCATTGGGTGGAATGATAGCCCCGGCCCTGATTTATACTCTATTCAATCATAATGACAGCTTCGCAATGCGCGGTTGGGCGATTCCTACGGCGACGGATATCGCCTTTGCACTGGGTATTATGGCTTTAGTAGGCAAAAGAATCCCATTATCGGTCAAATTGTTTTTAATGGCTTTGGCGATTTTTGATGACATAGGCGCCATTATTATTATTGCCGTTTTTTATGTAGGCGCTATCTCCTGGGTGGCTTTAGGTGGAGCGGGGCTGTGTGTGGCTTTATTATGGCTACAGAATAAAATGGGTGTTACCCGATTGTGGCCTTATCTGCTATTGGGCGCAGTTTTATGGGTATTGCTACTAAAGTCTGGCATTCATCCCACGCTGGCAGGCGTTTTGTTGGCGCTCACTATCCCAATAAAAGAGGGTGGGCAATCTCCCCTACACTTGTTAGAGAGAAAGTTGCACCCTTGGGTAGCCTATGCAATATTGCCACTGTTTAGTTTTGCCAATGCGGGTATTTCATTTGCAGGATTCAAGTTTGGCGAATTATTTACTCCGCTTTCTGTAGGGATTATGGCAGGATTATTTTTAGGGAAACCGATTGGGGTTTTTATCTCAACCTGGTTGGCAGTTCGTTTCAGAATTGCTCCTATGCCAAAAGATGCCAACTGGTTGCAAATATTTGGCGTTGCGGTATTGTGTGGCGTTGGGTTTACCATGAGCCTTTTCATAGGACAATTAGCTTTTGATGATGTGGATTCCGGTTATCCAGTTTTAGTGCGTTTTGGCGTCATCATGGGATCTTTTTTAGCCGGTATATGTGGTTATTACTTGCTCCGTCTAGGCACCAAGAGGCATAATAAGCCCCTTTAAAAAACTATAAGCAATAGGAACTAAGCGCGGGATTGCGCTTTTTCATGCAGTCACAAACAAACACAATAGGGAAAGTCTATGAATAACCAGCCCCCTCTAGTTCATCAATTAGCCGACTATAAACCCAGTGATTTTTTGCTAGATGGGGTTTTTTTACATTTTGATTTACATGAAGACCATACGCAGGTCAAAGCCATTTTAAATCTTCGTCGCAATCCAGCAGCCAACCGACAAGCAGCAAATGCACTCGTGCTGGACGGGCAGGGTATGGAGCTTAAATCCGTCATTTTAAATGGCACTAAACTGGGCTCCAACCAATACCAAGTTGATGCCCAACACCTAACCGTATTCAATGTGCCTGATACCTTCAGTCTAGAAACTGAAGTCATCATCAAACCCCAGGAAAATACCCAACTGACAGGCCTGTATAAAAGCCGAGATATTTTTTGCACCCAATGCGAATCGCATGGTTTCCGTCGCATCACCTACTTTTTAGACCGCCCCGATGTGCTCACGCATTTCACCACAACGATCAGTGCAGACAAAACCCGTTATCCGATATTATTGTCCAATGGCAATTTGGTAGATAGCCACGAACTAGAAAATGATCGCCACTGGGTAAAATGGGTAGATCCTACACATAAGCCCTGTTATTTGTTTGCCTTAGTAGCAGGTAATTTGGATGCAGTGGAAGATGTGTTTATCACTCAATCAGAGCGTGCTATTAAACTGGCAGTTTATGTTGAACCGGGCAAAAAGGAACAGGCCATACACGCCATGCATTCCTTAAAACTAGCCATGCGCTGGGATGAAGAGAACTACGGGCGCGAATATGATTTAGATATGTACATGATAGTTGGCGTCAGTGATTTTAATTTCGGTGCAATGGAAAACAAGGGACTGAATATTTTTAATGACAAGTATATTCTGGCTAAGCCTGAAACGGCTACAGATGAAGACTATATCAACATTCTTGCTGTGATTGGGCATGAATATTTTCATAACTGGTCAGGTAACCGAGTCACAGTTCGTGATTGGTTCCAGATTACATTGAAAGAAGGCTTAACCGTATTTCGAGAACATCAGTTTACACAAGACAATACCTCAAAAACTGTCAAGCGTATTCAAGAAGCCAAAACCATTCGCAATGCGCAGTTCATCCAAGATGCAGGTCCAATGGCGCATCCGGTTTACCCTGATTCCTACATAGAAATCAATAATTTTTATACCGTCACGGTCTACGAAAAAGGCGCTGAAATCATTCGCATGCTGCATACCATACTAGGGCATGATGTATTTCGTAAAGCCATGGATCTTTATTTCAGTCGTAATGATGGTCATCCAGTGACAGTTGAAGAATTCGTCAAAGCCATGGAGGATGCTTCCGGGCTGGATTTAACGCAATTTAGACGTTGGTATAAACAAGCCGGCACCCCCGTATTGATAGTAAAAGATGATTATGACAGCAAAAGTAAGACTTATAGTCTGCAGGTAACCCAAACTTGCCCGCCCACACCAGGCCAACCAATTAAAGAAGATTTTCATATTCCATTAACCATCGGTTTACTCACCGAAGCGGGAGAAGTCCCTTTGCAGCTGCAGGATGAAAGAAATAGCGCGGCTGTGACTACAAAAGTATTAAATATTCAGCAACACACAGAAACTTTTCGTTTTGTGAATGTGCCAAGAAAACCAGTACCTTCTTTGCTTAGAGATTTTTCAGCACCGGTGAAATTGCAATATAGTTATTCCGAAGCAGACCTGATCTTTCTCATGCTGCATGATACAGATGCCTTTAATCGTTGGGACGCATGCCAACAATTGGCGCTAACCATTATGCTGCGTTTAATTGAAAATTATGAACAGGAACTGGAGATGCGTGCACCCCACCAGTTTCTTGATGCATTAAGCACCGTGTTTGAAGATAAAACTGCAGATGCTGCGTTAATTGCAGAACTACTGACATTGCCGCAAGAAATTTATTTGCTTGAACAAATGCCGGTTGCGGATGTAGATGCAGTGCATGATGTGCGTGAATGGCTGCGCAAACACATTGCCTTAAAGCTTAAAAACCAATTCATGGGTTATTATCAGCAGCACAATACGCCAGGTGTATACAGTTTGGATGCCAAAGCCATCAGCCAGAGGCGCTTAAAAAATTTAGCTTTGGCCTATTTAGCTCACCTGGGTGACCCTGATATTTATGCATTATGTTTAGCACAGTTCCATGCTGCGAATAATATGACGGATGTCATGGGTGCGTTAACCGCCTTGAATAATATCGATTGTGATGCACGTCGCGAAGCTTTATTTGCTTTCTATCACCGTTGGCAGCATGAATCATTAGTTTTAGACAAGTGGTTTACCCTGCAGGCGCAATCCGCATTACCCAATACCCTGCAAGTAGTGAAATCGCTGCTGCAACATCCTGCGTTTGACATTAAAAATCCTAACCGAGTCCGCGCAGTGATTGGGGCTTTTTGCAGCGGTAATCCGGTAAACTTCCATGATATTACCGGTGAGGGTTACGTATTTTTAACCGATCAAGCACTAGAAATAGAGCATTACAACCCGCAACTGGCAGCGCGTTTATTGGAGCCTTTAACCCGATGGAAAAAATTTGACCCAGTCCGCCAAGCGCTTATGAAACAACAGTTGGAACGCATTGCAGCCAAGCCCAAGCTGTCAAATGATGTCTATGAAATTGTGACCAGGAGTTTGGATTAACGCCCCCTCCTCCCACAAGGGAGGGAGATATAGTGCTTAAAGTGTAGTTATCAAAATACCAAAAAAAACAATCAACTTAAAGTAATCTTAAAAAATACTTGCAATAAAATTGTAAATCATGCTAAATTAATAAAAGATATTTCTAATTCTCGCATAAAAAAATACAAAAAAAGATTAGAATTTAGTAAAAAAATGGGGTTGAATAGATTAGCAGCTTTTACCCAAAGCTTAAGGAAGAATAAAAATATACAGGATCATTGTTTTTAGGCAGGGAGGCCGCTGATACCTGTTTTGGATTCACAAGGATATACTATGTCTTTTTCGGTTGGAATTGTAAAGGCGCTCGGAAATGAAACCGCTAATATCCCGCACATTGCTTTCATGTTTGCTTTTTCTAAGCTGCATGGCTATCCCAGCTCCTCTAAGCCTGGGTCAAACTAATTACACTGGTGGAAGTACAGTTGATTGCAATCTAACTCCTAATCCAGATCAATGCTGGCGTCAAAAAAACCAGCAAACCTGGACTCCTTCTAATATTCAAAACCTGCCGTTAAGCACCGATACTTGGGGTTTAAAAGGACCCTTAGCGGCCAGCTTAAAATACGACACCGATTTGGATTGGATATTGGGCCTTAACTACCTGCATATGTTTTCTGACCGCCTGGGTCTTGCGCTCAAAGCCACTTACGGACCTAATGAATGGCGCGGCAACCTCACCGCCGGCTATCGATTCAAAGATA
The DNA here is from genome assembly GCA_035546635.1 of Gammaproteobacteria bacterium. Taxonomy (NCBI): domain Bacteria; kingdom Pseudomonadati; phylum Pseudomonadota; class Gammaproteobacteria; species Gammaproteobacteria bacterium. The sequence goes on along the minus strand of DASZWJ010000013.1, from coordinate 67,778 downwards.
AGCACCAATTCAAACTAACCTATGAATATTTAAATCAGAACCTACCCTATGATTTTGATACGGGTACCATCAATAGTCGCGTCTATCAGCATTCCTTTGGCGGTGCATACCAATATCTGTTCCAACGCGGAATAGTTCACAGCTTTGAACTCAGTGGTAATTATACTAAAGCGCCTAGCACTGATTTGCCTGGTGTTATATTTTATAATGGCGATGATGCCTATATTAATTTGCGTCGCATAGCAGGTGGTGGAGAGGTCACTGGTCTTGCTTCCGTCAATTTGTTACCTTGGGAAACAACATCATTGGCGTTGGGCGCAGGTTACAGCCAGATTACGTATGATACTTGGTTCGAAAACAATCAAAATGTTTCTACAGTAGCCTACAAAGCCGAGCTAAGCCATGTCTTCCATCCCACGATAAAAGCAACCGCTTCAGTGAATAACACGGCTTCCAGCACGGAATATAACGCTAAAGTCAGCAAACTGTTACCCAAAAATTTTGAAGTATCTCTCGGTGCCCAGCGTCAAGAAAGCCGTGGCAATTTGCAAGACGCTAACAGCCTCATGCTGGGAGTCAGCTATCCGGCTCCCAAATCGTATAGCATGAATAAGTTGGGTCAAGGCGCATTGGCAGAATTGAAAAGCTGGATTGACAAACCCGTAGTCTACTATAACCGTGTGCTAGCTGTCAGAGACCAGGCCGTCAAAAAATATGCCATCGCTTCACAACCTATCCCCTCTCAGACTAAAGCTATTAATCAAGTGATTGATAACGTAGATACGAAAAACTACTTCCAGTTTGATCCGAGAATGTTTGAGAAAGTCGATTTTTCGATGGTGATAGCACCCGTAGGTAGTCAAACCTCATCGCCTGATATGTCTCCAGCATTAAATATTATCATTACCCAGAAAAATGCTTACGAAGCGGTTGTATCCTCAGCTGCTCCCATTCCTGGCGGTCAAAGTCTGGAAGGCAAATACAATGTCACTATTACTGCCACAGGTACCCAACCTAACTTAAAAAATCCTGTCACAGAAATACGTACCTTTGTTTTGACAGTTACTTATGCTGGCCCGAGTTGGACGGCAAAATCTTTGCCAGCTGCAACGATTAATACCAATTACCCAGAGCCGGCAATTGATTTGTCCAAAGATAGCGGTACCATAAATGGCTTTGTCACCACCACTGACCTGCCGGATGATACCTATACCTTTAAAATCCTGAAAAGTCCTTCTTGGGTCATACTTCAAGATCAGCACTTGCTGGTTCCCAATGGTGTGGTGCAAGAATCGGACACCAAACCCGTTCAAATTGAAATTCAAGTAACCAGCAATACCTTAAAGGAATCTGCTACCAAAACCTTTGATGTGCAAATAAATGCCGGAGCACCAGTATGGTCTGAAAACCTGCCCGATGGACAATATGGTGTCATTTACCCTGGAGCCAATCTGAACACCTATGTCAAAACACCAGGTGAAACTGAAACCCAGTATACATTCAGACCCGATCGAACCTTGCCGGCTTGGTTGCAGCTGAATAACGAAACCGGCGCTTTAACGGGAATAAAAAATATCCCTGATGACGCTTCCATGGATACCCAAATCTATGTCACTGCCATAGATAAAAAAACTGGCCTCAGCAGCCCTGGTGTATTAACCATTCATCTTAAACCCGGTGCGCCGATCTGGATCGACAATACCTTGCCCGATGCGCAACAAGGAGTGGAATATGAACAAGTGGATTTAGCGCCTAAATTGCGCACCGCCGGTTTGCCAAATGGCGATACTTATAAAATGGCATTAGATGCCAACAGCCCGAGCTGGTTACAAATCATCGATGGACATTTCTTAACTGCGAAGGGCAAAGTGCCTACCGATGCGCCGAATACCGTCAAGCTGACCATCACGGCACATAGCGAGATCACTGGCCTCAATGCCAGTCAGCCATTTATCATAACCGTCACTAAGCAGGGTGCGCCTATCTGGAATCAGACGGATTTACCCAATGGTCAGTATGGGGCGCCTTATATTAATTTTGATCTACGTAAATATGTGACTACACCAGGCCGCAGCGATGACGAGTATAATTTCACGCTCAATGACAATTCCTCACTGCCGTCCTGGTTACAGTTCAATAACGGTGTGATCGATGCGGCGCCCAACGCAGTGATTCCAGAGGGTGCGCCGAGTGTGGTGGAAATTGGCGTCACCGTTAAAAGTACGTTGACTGGATTGAGTACTCCCGCTACGTTAGTCATGAAGATTCTGCCTGGTATTCCGGTTTGGACGGATAATACCTTACCCGATGCTCAGCAAGGTGTGCCATATGAAGGCGTTGATTTATCGCCAAAATTGCATACCCCAGGTTTGCCAAAAGACACTTATCAGATGGTGTTAACGGGAACTAATCCCTCATGGTTGCAAATTACTAATGGCCATTTTTTATCTGCTAATGGCGCAGTGCCAACTGATGCTCCCCCAGAAGTCTCGGTGGTCGTGACGGCAACTAGTGAGAATGCGCCAGGCAATCTCAAAGCGACGCAGACCTTTAACCTGGTTATTACCAAACCCAATGCGCCTATTTGGACTCAGACAGACTTGCCCAATGGCCAATACAATACGCATTACGGCATTACCGATTTACGCAGATATGTTACTACCCCAGGCAACTCCAAAGATCAATATGAATTTAGACTGGCATCGTCTTCATCGCCCTTACCCTCTTGGTTAGAGTTAAACAATGGTGTGCTACAAGGTAAAGGCGATATTCCCGAAAGCGCGCCGAATATTCTAGAATTACAAGTCATCGTCAAGAGCACGATCACCAATGCTGAAACCCAAGCTACCTTGGTGATAAATATTCTGCCGGGCAATCCCATATGGACGGATAACACCTTGCCGGATGCGCAGGAGGGTATTCTCTATCCAGATGTAGACTTATCCAAGAAACTACACACACCAGGATTAAGAGGAGATACCTACCAGATGACGCTATCTGGCAATCCTACTTGGTTAAAAATTGAAAATGGTACTTTTTTAACCGGCGCTGTTCCAAACAATGCACCCTCATCGATTAATTTCACGGTCACTGCGACCAGTCAAACGAATTCTGAACTCAGTTCTTCAGAGCCATTTGTATTGACTATTACTAAACCCGGTGCGCCCATATGGATTAATACTGCATTGCCTAATGGTCGTTACAATAATGTGTACAGCTCCTCTGTGGATCTGAATACTTATGTGAGCACGCCGAATAAACCCAATGAACAATATACCTTTACCGTAGATTCGGGTCAGCCATTGCCTTCGTGGTTAAAATTAGCCGATGGACATATTTTGACCGGTACCCAACAAATCATACCGGAAAGTACACCCACAGTAGTTAAATTACATATCACGGTAACTAACACTGAAAGAATAAGCACCTCCGGTATATTAATTATCAATGTACTTCCCGGCGCACCGATATGGAGCGGTAATTTACCCAATGCGCAATACAATGTGACCTACGGACATACTGACTTATTACCCTTAGTTCGCACGCCAGGTGCTGAAAGCGACAATTATCAATTTCATCTCGATCAAGCACCCGCTTGGTTAACCTTGGATACAGATGGCCATTCCCTAATAGGAAAATCAGCAGTTCCAGAAAATGACGCTTCCCCAGTCGTTGTGAAGATCACTGCCATCAGTGGCAGTTCCCAACTGTCCAGCCAACAGACATTTAGCGTGACTATCAATTCAGGTGCTCCGGTTTGGACAGATAACACATTACCTGATGCACAGCAGGGTGTGGACTATGTGGGCGCAGACTTATCTACTAAACTGCATACCCCAGGTTTGGCGAAAGATACCTATACCATGAAGCTAGAAACATCTGTCGATTGGCTACAGGTCACTGCAGAAGGTCATCTGCAAAGTACGGGTCCAGTTCCCGATAATCAAACTTCACCCGTCACGTTTACTGTCACTGCTACCAGCACAAATGGCCTAAGTGCCACGCAAAGTTTCAGCCTGACAATTACCCAGGCTGGCGCCCCCATCTGGATACGCACCAACTTGCCGGATGGTAATTATGGTATGCCTTACCAGGGATCAGTCGATCTGAAAACTTTAGTCAGTACACCCAATAACCCAACGGACACTTATACTTTTAGCCCGGATCAACCACTGCCAGCTTGGTTAACTTTGAATAGTAACGGCACGTTAATGGGTAATCAGAATGTCATCCCAGAAGATGCGTCCACTGTAGTCAGACTGCCTATTACTGTAACTAACCTCAAAGGCATCAGTACTCCCAGTATATTAATTATCAATGTACGCCCAGGTGCACCTATTTGGAGTGGCAGCCTGGCCGATGCGCAATATAATGTGACCTATGGTCAAGTCGACCTGTTACCCATGGTGCGCACTCCAGGCATGGCTTATGACAATTATCAATTTAAATTAGATCAAGCACCTGCATGGCTCGCATTAGGTAGCGATGGTCATAGCCTAATCGGTCAATCCCCAGTGCCGGAAACTGATGCGACGCCAGTCACCGTGAAGATTACTGCAACGAGTACCACATCGAAATTACCAACGCAGCAGACCTTCAGCCTCACCATCAAATCAGGAGCCCCTGTTTGGACTGATAATAGCTTGCCCGATGCACAGCAAGGCCAAACCTATACCGGCGCTGATCTAACGACCAAACTGCATACCCCAGGTTTGGCAAAAGATACCTATACCATGCAGTTGAATGCACCCGTCAGCTGGTTGCAGGTTACAACGGATGGACATCTGCAAAGCACAGGTGCAGTCCCCGATAATCAAACCTCGCCTGTCACGTTCACCGTCACTGCTACCAGCACCAATGGCCTGAGTGACACGCAAAGTTTCAGCCTGACAATTACCCAGGCTGGCGCACCCATTTGGATAGATACCAATCTTTCTGATGGTTATTATGGTGCGCCTTACCAGGGGTCAGTCGATCTGAAAACCTTGGTCAGTACACCCAATAACCCCACCGACACCTATACCTTTAGCCCGGATCAGCCGCTGCCGTCCTGGCTAACTTTAAATAGTGATGGGACGTTAACAGGGAATCAGAATGCGATCCCAGAAGATGCGACCACTATAGTCAAACTGCCTATTACCGTGACTAACCTCAAAGGCATCAGTACCCCTAATGTATTGATTATCAATGTGCGTCCGGGTGCGCCAATCTGGAATGGTAGCTTGAATGATGCGCAATACAATGTGACCTATGGACAGGTTGATCTGCTGCCAATGGTACGAACCCCAGGTATGGCATCCGATAACTATCAATTCAACTTGGATCAAGCGCCCGCTTGGCTGACCTTGGGTAGTGATGGTCATTCATTAGTTGGCCAATCCCCCGTGCCGGAAACCGATGCGACGCCAGTCACTGTGAAGATCACTGCCATCAGTGCTACCTCGAAATTACCGACGCAACAGACCTTTAGCATCACCATCAAATCCGGTGCTCCTGTTTGGACTGATGATACCTTACCTGATGCACAACAAGGCCAAACATACATAGGCACTGATCTGACGACCAAATTGCATACCCCAGGTTTGGCAAAAGACACGTACAATATGCGGTTAGATGCACCCGTCAGCTGGCTACAGATCACTGACGGACATCTGCAGAGTGTTGGCGCAGTACCCATCGATCAAACATCTCCTGTCACCTTCACTGTCACTGCAACTAGCACAGGCAATTCTTTAAGCGCACCACAAACTTTTAGCTTGACAGTAACCCCAGTTGGATCACCCATGTGGGATGTAACCGATCTACCCGATGGTAATTACGATGCCGTCTATGCAGATGGCAAGTTAATCAATCTCATTGATTATGTCAGCACCCCTGATAACATGAATGATGAATATACCTTTGCGCCTGCAGCCGGCGAAACCCTGCCTTCATGGCTTACCCTAGATCCAGATGGAATCATACAGGGCATTGGTAATATCCCTGAAAGTGCTCCCAGCATTGTCAGATTAAAAGTGACGGTAACCAGCACAATTTCTGGCAAGAGCACAACGGGCACTTTGCAAATTAATATCCGTCCAGGCGCCCCCATTTGGTCAGGTGATTTACCAGCAGCGCAATATAATGCAGTTTATCCCAAGACTAGCTTGCTACCTTTAGTTCGTACACCTGGCTTAACATCTGACACTTATCAATTTACCCTAGATCCGTCTGCGCCCTCGTGGTTAACCATAGATAATGGCGGTAATTTAGTAGGTCAGGGTACTGTGCCTGAGAGTGACATTTCACCCGTGACAGTAAAAATTACCGCAAGTAGTACGGGTGCACAATTAAGCACACCGCAGACTTTCAGCGTCACTATCAATCCGGGTAATCCTGAATGGATTGACACGACCATTCCTAATGCACAGCAAGGTCAGGTATACCCCGCAGTCGATTTAGCACTCAAACTTAAAACCCCAGGTCTACCAGGCGATACCTACCAAATAAATTTAGATTCTAATCTACCGTCCTGGCTGACCCTGGACAGTGACGGCCACACATTAATCGGTACAGGTCAAGTACCAGATCAACCAGGAACTACAGTCGATGTTAAAGTCACCGCAACTAGCCAGAAAACCAGCGGCAACCTGAAATCACCGCAGCAAAGCTTTACTATAAATATACTCGATGGCATAGGTTGGAGCGGTCTGAATCCAGATCAAGCAACAGCGGGTGAAAGCTACAGCTATGTAGCCGATAACCTCATCAGTTGCCCGACTAACCAAGTATGTTCAGTACTGTTATCTAATCTGCCTGATTGGTTAACTGCTCAGCCAAATCCTGATGGCACCACCACATTGGTGAGCAATCAAGTACCAGCTGCTGCCCAAGATCCTTCAGGCACTGTCAGCTTTGATGTGGCTGCCAGCACTAAATCAGGTCAAACCTTACCACCTAAAACTTTTAATATTGTCATAAATAATATACAGCCCAGATGGCAAAACCCAACTACACCGCCCACGGTAAATTATGATGGCACCAGCGATCTACACTTAATTCATCTCAATACTTACATCATTGAAGGTGCTACGAATCTAGTCATAACAGAAGGCACAGGGTTTGATGAAACCAAATGGAAACTAGTCAAAGAAGGTACAAATGACTACTACTTACAATATTTACCAGGCAGTGTGGATGATATTGGCAAAGAGTTTAGTGTTCCATTAATAGCGACCAACAGCACATCACAAACACCTAAAAACAATGCAGTTGAGGTGGTGGTTGGCCCCAATGCCGCCTTAGGTGCACCGGAAAAACAAACAGAAATTTCAGCTGCGGATATGGGATATCCATATCCTACAGTAGATTTAAATTCAGTCTTTAAAGCACCAGTGGCCGGAGATGTCCTGAGCTTTAATTTCACTGCTTCGGGTGGTAAGCCCTGGCTGGTTATTGAACCTTGCACTGCAGGCGGTAAGCCTTCCACTTGTCTTGCAGCCAAAGGCGATGTGCCCTTGTCAGATGATACTGATTTTACTGTGACTATCCATGCTCAAAGCAAGGCTTCCGGTCAATCAGTAGATCAAGAATTTACAGCACCCATTAATCAGCAGCATCCGATCTGGACACCCAATCCGAGTGGCGTTATCCAATTCAATAATATTGATGCAAGCCAAACTGCAGGCAGAATAGAATTAAATCAATTTATTACCGACCATACCGGTAATCAGAATGGCAGTCAGCAACCCCCCTTGCTATTCAAAATGCACGATGCTACGGATCCTAACTGGATGATTACCCAAGATCCTACTGATAAAAAATATTATTTGTCGATGACGGCCGCCAATCCAGCCTACAATAATGCGGCCTTAGTGGGCACAGAAATTGTTCCGGCGCCGGTAATAGACGCTTACAACAATACTTCCAGCCAAAATGCGCCGGTAACCAAGACCATCCAGGTGATTTCCGGTCCCGATGCCAGCTTAGGTGTGCCTACCAAACAAGCCGACATTGTCGATGCCAATATGGGTTATCCCTATGCTACAGTCGACTTAAACAGTGTCTTTAAAGCACCGATAGCAGGAGATACACTTAGCTTTAGTTTCACGAATGGAGGCGGTCAGCAATGGCTAGACATACAGCCCTGTACCATAGGTGGTAATGCTTCTACCTGCCTAGTAGCCAAAGGCGATGTGCCCTTGTCAGATGACCCTGACTTTACCGTGACCATTCATGCGCATAGTAATGCCTCGGGTCAATCCATCGATCAGCCGTTTACCGCCAAGCTTATTCAGCAACATCCCGAGTGGACACCGACGCCCACCGGCACTATACAATTCAACAATATCGATGCCAATGCGCCCACAGCTAGAATAGAACTGAGCCAATTTATCATTAGTAACACGGGCAATCAGGATGGTAGCGTGCAACCGCCGCTGTCATTCCAATTACATGATGAGAAAGACCCCAATTGGTTAGTGACCCGAGATCCTACCGATCATAAATACTATCTCACCATGACGGCCGCCAATCCAGCCTACAATAATGTAGCGCTGATAGATACAGAGATCGTTCCGGCGCCTGTGATAGATGCTTACAATAATACTTCCAGCCAGAATGCACCGGTGACTAAGACTATTCAGGTGACTTCGGGTGCAGATACCACACTTGGGCCTCCCACTAAAGAAACAAATATCGCCAATGCGAATATGGGCTATCCATATCCTACAGTCGACTTAAACACAGTATTTAAAGCACCGATAGCAGGAGATATCTTAAATTTCGGGTTCACTACCGGAGGCGGCCAGACATGGCTTGACATACAGCCATGTACCATAGGCGGTAATGCTTCTACCTGTCTAGTAGCTAAAGGTGATGTACCTATTTCCGATGATAAAGACTTCACTGTGACCATTCATGCTCAAAGCAAAGCTTCTGGTCAGTTCATCGATCAGGAATTTACGACACCCATTATTCAACAGCATCCCTTCTGGACAACCAACCCCAGTGGCATTATCCAATTCAACATTGCTGATCCGACTCAGGCTGCAGGTAGAATAGAATTAAATCAATTTATTACTGACCATACCGGCAATCAGGATGGTAGTCAGCAGCCGCCCTTGTTTTTCAAATTACATGATGAAAGTGACCCCAACTGGTTAGTAACACAAGATCCTACGGATAAGAAGTACTATTTATCCATGACAAAAGCCAATCCAGCCTACAATAATGTGGCATTACTCGCCACAGGTATGCCTATCAGTCCCGGACCATTGGTAGATGCTTATAATAATACTTCAAGCCAAAACGCCCCAGTGACTCATGCCGTTCAGGTCATTTTGGGTCCAGATGCCAGCTTAGGCGCGCCCACCAAACAAGCAAATATCTTAGATGCAAATATGGGCTATCCTTATCCAACCATTGATTTAAATAGTATCTTTAAGGCGCCGACAGCTGGGGATATTCTGAAATTCAAGTTCACCGCAGGAGGTGGTCAGACTTGGCTTGACATACAGCCTTGCACCATAGGGGGTAATGCCTCTACCTGCCTAGTAGCCAAAGGTGATGTAGCCTTGTCAGACGACACTGACTTTACTGTGACTATCAACGCCTATAGCTCTGCATCCGGCCAATCCATCGATCAGCCGTTTACTGCGAATCTTATTCAACAGCATCCAGATTGGACACCTGCGCCTGCCGGCACTATCCAATTCAACAGCATCGATACCACCGCGCCCGCCGCCAGAATAGAACTGAGTCAATTTATCACCAGTAACAAGGGTAATCAGGATGGTAGCGTACAACCGCCGTTGGTATTCAAATTACATGATGAGAAAGATACCAACTGGCTAGTGACGTATAATTCAACGGATAAAAAATATTATCTCACCATGACGGCCGCCAATCCGGCCTACAACAATGTAGCATTAGTTGGCACAGAGATCCTTCCTGCACCGGTGATAGATGCTTACAATAACACCTCCAGTCAGGATGTGCCGATGACCAAGACCATTAAGGTGACTTCCGGTACTGATAGCAGCAAACAGCCGGTATGGGATCCCAAAGCCACTATTCCTCCTGCGTATCTGGGATATGCCTATGGTGATACTAATGTCAGCACCGGTACCGTTGACTTGGCTGATCCCAGCAGAATTACCACGCCAGGAATTGCTAATGATACCTATACTTTTGATTGGGATCCGAGTGCACTGCCCCCTGATTGGTTGAGTTTCGATAAAACTCAACCTTCCCTATTAGTCAGTGATGGTGATGTGCCAACCTCGGCTACTGCTTTTGCTGTAGGTGTGATTGCGACAAGTAAAGCCACCGGCAACACGGCAAAAATACTTTTCAATGTGGGTGTGCAACCGACCTTGCCTAAATGGCAAAACGTGACTCAATCCACAATGTATTTTGACGACCTGTCTACCACCGTGCCAACAACAGCTACGAACCTGGCCAGCTGGATTACTACCGATTCCAACAAAGGTATACAGTTTCAAATAGACACTAGCGATCCAACGCATTGCGCGACCAACTTTAAGCCTGCCAATTGGAAGTTGGCAACTGGAACGGCGACCATATTGCGCACCACCAACGATCTCAGTGACATCTATGATGGTACTAATTCATCAACTATTGTCAGAATTCCAGTATTGGCAACCAATACTACTTCACCTGATGGAACTGGTACCGAACAATGTATTCCAGTTCAAGTCCAGCCACGACCAGGGGATAAACCCACCTGGAATAGCAAAACCCTGCCACCGATATATGGCACTTTTACTTATCCAAAACCTGGCAGCTCCACCATCGATTTGGGAACGTATCTGAACGATAACGGCAATACCGCATTTACCTGCAAATTAAATGATAATCCTGCGACACCCTCCTGGATGAAAATAACCAACAATCAACAACTGTCCAGTAATAATACAGTTGTGCCCCCCATTGATAATAGGCCAAGCGTTTCCATACAGTGCCAAAGCCAAAAGACCGGTCAATGGACAGATACTCCCAGTTCAGGTGCCGGTCTGTTTACGGTTGATGTCGCTCCCGTGCTAAAATCGGCAACTGACGCGGATATCCCCACCTTAACCAGCATCAAATTTGATCAAATAGATACTGGCTCAGGTATCAAGATCAATGACTTACTGGTTTCTGGCCGTAGTGGTGCCACAATTACCTTAAGCAGTGGCGGTGGTAGCAATCCAAACTATATAGCTGCCAATTGGGGATTAGCTACTGACAATAATGTCCAATATCTGCGTAGAAAAGCAGTAAACACTCAGATAGATGCCGCTGATCTGGTAAGTAATGAGGGTAAAGTCAGCATGAAATTGCAGGTGACTAACAATACGTCAACATTAAGTGATACCGCGACTTATCCTTTCACGCTATTGCCAGATCCTGATCTGAAATACACTTACACAGGTACTGGATTGGACACTAACTTGCGTGCACTAGAGCCGGATAGTGCCTCGAGCAGCACTTTCCAGACCTGGGTCTTGCTTGACGGCACTACAGTACAAGGTAGTGTGACCGACTCTAAAGGCACACAGTATTTGGTCATACACGATGGCGGCTTTACCTATTCCAATCCGGGCGGTCAGCCAAGTTTTATCGATTTTAATCCTAAGACTGCGCCTAAAATTAATATTGGTTATCCTACATACAGCGATCTTGGAGAGACTAACATCGCTTGGAATGTTAATGTCAGCACTATGGCAAATGGCAATAAATCAGTCTCTATGGCTATGCCGGCCTTTTCAGTCGATACAGTGACACTTGCGCCACCTGTTGCGCCGACTCCGCCGTACAGTGGCATTGTCAGTGGTATTATGACTATGGGTACAGATCATTATAGTGGTGGATTATCGCAGAATTATTGGACTTATCTATGGGTACAATTAAAGCCAAATACAAAATATAAATTATTACAGGCTGCCTATACTGCAACCGCTGGGGCGGGTATCACCAACCAGATTTGCAATGGTAAACAAACTCAGACAAAGAACGCCAACGTTTGTGGTGATTACAGTGCGGTACTCGGTCATTTGAAACCCGGTGGTGATGAATTTACGACAGATAGTACCGGTATCGTGACGTTAATAGTTGGTTCTATTAATAATGATGGCAGTCAAAACCGCTATCCAAAATTTGAAACAGACGCAAGCAATCCTTTTTCAACTGAACAAAATGTTGTTTTGCAGTTAAAGTAAGAATTCGTAAATCTCATCTCACCCCCTTTTCATAGGAGGAGCAATTACGAAAATTCAATTTTTAGCAGTTATTCCCTATCTGTAAACGGGATAATTACAAAATTTTCACAGACTATGGTATTGTCTGCTCATGTTTAATCACCTTGAATGCATCTTAATCAAGCGAAAGTTCTCGAATAGGGAATAATGAGTTGTTAGCGCGAAATCAAAAACTCATTATCTCCCCTATCTGCCCCCCAGGATCTGGGCGCTTAAAAATCACCATAGCACGGAGCTGAAGTTCACCCTGTAACTTATGGGGGACTTCTAGTTTTTATAAAATGTAGCAGCAAACGCGATGCTGCTTGTTAATTTTTATTATTTTTTATAGGCCGTATATGGAACACCCAAAAAAAGAAGAGTCCACTACAGATTTAGACAAAAAGTCCATTGAATCATCATCAGCGCCTGGTAGTTTATCAGATCTGACCGACCTGCCGACTCCAAGAGTGCCGGAATCAGAACCTATTAAACCCACTTCGCCAACACAGTTGCGCGTAGTGCCAGAAGTTGAGGTGCTCACCCCAACATCGGGGTCAGGATCAGGGTTAACTGACGTACTTACCTCTGTGCGATCAGAATCAGCATCAACTGAATCTATATTGGTTGGTTCCACCACATCGCCAAACCCACATTCGACTCCTTTAACTTCATCAACAATTCCAACAATCGACGATTCAGATGATGAGGAAGATTCGGAAATTGAAAAACTAACAGCAGAAAGTGATCTGATAGCTAAGGCTAGCGAATTAGAAAAACGCGCAGATAGCTTGTATCAGCAAGAATTAAAACTCATGGGAAAATTACTTAACACATTTGACCAAGACTTAGACAAAATTTGTGATTTCTACGCCTTATATTTAAACGTGTTAAAAAATCTAAAAAGTCCTTATAGAGATTATTTCGAAAAACATCGGACACTCGTGGGAAATTGGTTAAAAACCTTACAATATTCTTTTGTTTTTTATCATCAGGAGTTACAACCTGAGCGTAACTCAGAAACTAATACTCAAAAGAAAAAACGCACTAAATTGTTAGAGGAAGCATTGTGGCTTGAAGAATCAGTGATGAGAATTCTTAACCCTAAGAGTAAGCTCGATGAAGAAAATGAGGCTAAGGAAGAAAAAGATGAAGAGAAAGATGAAAAAGTAAAAGAAGTGGGGATACGTTATTCAAGAAAATATATATTGGATAAAAAACGCGCTTTGTCTCGGTTACAAAAACATTTTTCAGCTCAAAAAATAAGTACAACAACTTCTCTTGATGAAGACTGGGAGAGGTTAGGAGAAAATTGGCGTGACTGGGGAAACAAGATTATTAAAATAGCAGGGAAAATAAAAAATGCAGAGTTAGCTACTCAACTTCTGTACTTGGTACAAGTGCATTTAATCCAGCCTCCGCAAATTAAGGAAGTTAAACCGCTGCTGGATGTTAAGGTAGCAAGAGTAGCCTATTTATGTAAAGTAATAAAACAGCAAACAAAATTACGCAGTGATTTGTCACAACCGCTACATAAAGAAAAAACGTTAGATGACAATAAAGATGTAGATATAAAGCAAGTGAAAACAGAATCTTCTCCGGTAGAGGAGGTAGCACCTGAAAAGAAAAAGCCAAAGCAGAAGGAAACAGAATCCTCTCCAGCAGAGGAGGTGGTATCCGAAGAGCAAAAACTAAAGCAGAAAGAAACAGAGTCCTCTCTAGCAGAGGAGTCAGTATCTGAAGAGAAAAAGCTAAAGCAGGTAGAAGCAGAGTCCTCTCCAGCAGAGGAGGTAGTATCTGAAAAGAAAGTGCCCGAAAAAAAGAGAAAAAAAGATATAAAAGTATTGGCTTTGGAAGACCCCAGAAGCTTATTTATGCAACTGGCGGATTTTAAAGCCAATGGACTAAAGAAAAAAAATAAAAATTTTTATAATGAAAATAACCCAGATTTTAAAGTAAAAATCCAGAGAGTTTATGACTTAGTTAATGCAGAAACAGATGCGCGGGAAGCGAAATTAAAAGTTAAAAAACAAAACAAGGTTACGGTTTCACTGGTTGTAGATTCTGATCAGACTATCGACTGCGTACAAAAAACACTCAAATTTTTAGATAAAGAAATTGCGCAGGTTGAGCTGGATTTATTTAGTAAGCGCGCAGAAGCATTGCGGCCTAAAAGTCTCGGTGGTAAACCACAGCCCAATCTCCAAAAAATAGCAGACTATTTGCAAGAGTTGCAGCAGGCGCGTGCTGGGTTTGACAAGTTGTGTTCACGAGGTGAAGGTTCAATCTCTGCTCTAAAGAAAGAATTAACAGCCAATGATGCAATGATAAAGCAATTGCGTGCTGAACTTGCCGCGGGAGAAGAGGCAGGTCGTGAAGTTAAAATGCGTCAAAAACAATTGAAAAAACTTAAGACGAAAGATCCAAGACCAAAGAATTTTGATAAGGTTGAAGCGAAACTCTTTAAATCACTGGAGAAAGCACAAAAAAAGCATAACCGTGGGCAAGAAATAACTAGCAATCGTGAGTTGACGATAGCCCGTGCCCGACAAAATCTACTCACACAAAGACTTGGATTAATGGAAAGAGGGAACCAAGTTTTATATCACGCTCTAGTTTTAGCCATGAATGAAGCACATGGTAAAGGAATCGAAGAGAGCACATCATCGGCAGCTCGATCACTTATCACTGCCTTACCCCGTATTGAGACCGTCGATGCTCGGACTAGAGTAGAGAATGAAGAACTAAGAGATTTACTAAATCATCTAGATACCGCCAAAAAGAATTGGGAAGAAAGTGTAGCAAATCGAGCAGAACGACAGAAAAACACGGATGCAGATCACCTCTCTGATTTTAAGTTAAGAAGCCCATCGGAAGTAGGTCTACCTAAAGAAAGCATGATAGACCAGTTATTACCAAGAGTTTCTTCATCTGCGCAGATTTATGTTGAGCCTGGATTAGAGCTAGCTAATGTTGCCGAGCAAAATGCGCAAATTACTTACAAATTATTGGCAGACGAAGTTTTGTCAAGAGTGCAACACAGCCATGATAAAAAACAAAAACAGCCATTTGCAGGACTGGAGCAACAAAGACGTAGCGACATAGCAGAACTGGAACTGCAGCGCGAAAAATTAGTAAAAGATTTCAAAAGTATTCAAGAGCAAGAATATGATCTACAGCAAGCAGAAGTAAAATTTTCAGAACTGAATCAAGAATACAGTCAGCACAAGACTGAGATGGAGAAAAAAGCCAAACAATTACTGGAACAAGTACAAGCATTTTATGGTCAGCCTGATTCAACATTGCAAGTACCTAATACCCTCGAAGAAGTCTTAAAGCTCATGAGCGATGATGCGAGTTCAATGTCTACAGATCATCCTTCCATCTTTCCTTCTTCCTTGAGGAAGTTAAGATCAGAATATGAAGCATTAGCTAAAAAGGTTGCAACGGAAGAAAGACAAATAAGTAGCACTGAAGAGGAAAAAACACGTAAAAAACAATATTTATCAAGCACAGTCATAGATAGCCAAAATTATGTACGAGAAAAAGCTTTGCCACAAAATGCTATAATGGGAGTGAGGGCTTTTAACAGTGCGCTTCTACCTCCTCCGCCACAACCCAAACGTAAAAGTAAAATCTCCCCAGAGTCACTGCCGTTATCACGTAGTGTCATACCTGCGTCAACAGCTGATACGGCATCTGCACTTTTAACAACGCCAGCCACTGAAATAAAACAAAGAAAAACCTTTAATTTCCAAGGACCATTAAGCCACGCTTTAGCAGAAAATCTAGTTAAGGCGATTGATTCAGCTGAAAAGTCAGAAGTTTTACCCAAAGAAATTAATTGTGCTAATCCAGATTGGGATAGCGAATGGAAACAGAGGCATGCAACCAGTTTTTCTGATGATCTAACTGATACTGGTTCTTTAGATGAATTACGTCTTTTTCTACAGGTCAAACATTCAGCGTTAGCTGATCGAGATTCTTATGAACTGCAAGTTTCTGGATTAGGAGCTGTACGCGTATTTCCCCCTAAAAAATCCATGAATATTCGCTTTGAAAGAGACGATATTTTAGACCAGGGAATGGAGTACACACGAGCAGCATTGGAAATTTTAAAATATGCCCCACAACATTTTGAAAGACAAAATTTGGCTTTTATAAAACAAAAACTGCAACTTTTTCATGACACAATTCACCTACGTAGTATGTCTAATCCTGATGATAGGAAAATCATGAAACAAGCGCTGCGTCAATTAGGCGGTGCTTTGACTGCCGTATTGCGAGCCAATAAACTTTGCAAAGACCACGAGCAAGCAAAATCTGCCATCCAAGCCATGTGGAAGATGGAGTTATTAAAATATACCGGCAAAGTGGCATTTTGTGTGCTGATACCACAACCTGCAGATAGTAAGGAAATGACAGCAGATAAGGCGGGTTTTCGGGTAGAATTTTATAAACAAGTTCGGGTAGGAGTTCCCAATATTCCTGGTGGTGTTAAAGATCCCTGGGACAACTATGAAAAATCTCAATGGTATAAAGATGCAGTCAAAAAAATAGGTCCCTGGTTTGCACGTTACGCTAGTGAAAATCTCGAAACTTTGCGAACAACACCGACTGACGCAGCACTACGTTTTCTACCAAATCCCGCGACTGCGCTGGATAACACAGCATTCACCGTCAATGGAGAAAAACAAATAGTTTCTGCGCTGTCCCGGGACATGGTATCAGCATTTCCTGAACCGTATAAAATCGAAGATGAAAAAGAACGTAATGAAATTAACAAATCCAATTATCTGGCAATGGTCATAGGAGAGCAAGGTAATAGATTGAAAGCTTATTTACGTACATTCTTTGAGAATAGGCAACTGCCATTACTTCAGGATCGTCGCGGTCATTTAATTGTGCCGGTTACCCACCACACCTTGGTAGGTGCACCCAAGTCTGATTCAGGAAAAAGCTTCAAAAAATCCGCAAGTAAAAAAGCTGCCAATCAGGCATTTAAAGATTTTTTAAAGATGAATATACCTTGGTTGCTGTCGGATGGTAACGTAGAGTTTTATGCACCTGGTGTAAAACCTGAGGATGATAAAGCGCAATGTATTGATGTCCGTGTAAAGGAGGTTAATGACCATGTCAATATGTGGGGTGATATTAAAGGCTATGGTAAAAATTCAGCTGAGGTTGCAGATACGCGTGATTTATTGAATATGGCTGCTGATCTTCTGAAAAAATTTGAAATGCAAGTTCCAAAAGAAATCCAATCTAGTCTGCAAACGATAACTGATTTCTTAAAAGGCGATGCAAAACCGGTTATCCGAAATAAAAATAACAGCAACGTTGGAGATGCACTGCAAAAACTGACAGCTTATTTATGTTCAGCAGCTAACGAACTCAGACGGCCGGATGACGTTGTCATGAACAAGTCCGCTAAACGCGAGTTAGCAATACTCACGCAAGCAGCTGCCGAACTTGCCACTGTTCATCTTGGAAGAGATTGGGCTATCTACAAACATCCTAAAGGCCATAAACCACGGAAAAAAACCCATGAAGCAGTAGCAACCGCGATGCTCGCCAAAAGACTAGGTGTGACCGTTGGAGGTTGCATGAGTTCGGCAGATCGTAAGCAAGAAATAAAAGCTTTGGAAGTTTTGAATGAACTTTTGTTCGACTTGACGCATTCTGTCCTAACCTATAATGGACCTCTTACTCTTAAACAGGCGCTGGAAAAATGTGGAAATCATTGCCCTACGCAACTCAAGCATACCTTGTTGGGATTTTTTTTAGGCACTCCGATTTCCAAAGATGATGAGACACGCAAAAACATTCCTCCTGCAGGAAAACCCCATGTGCTTTCTGAGCAGGAATCAGATCTGGAAAAAATCTTATCCAAAGAATTCAAATTTACCCGTAAATTTTCTGCCGATGAGTCAGTGGTTTTTTCTTTGGAATTGACCGACTCCAAACAGCAGACACAAGAAAAGACCATACTAACCGCAGAAACGGAGTTAATGGATATCCCGGGCAAGCCGAATGAAAAGAAATCCGACAAACAGCCCTCTGAAGTGGATTTAGGCAGAGAACAAAAAATAAAACAACGCGCGCCACAAGAGCCACTGCAATTCTTAAAAGATACCTTAAGTGAAATCAACAGCTGTCATAAAAAATATCTTAAAGATGAAAAAGCAGAAAAAGTCTCTGGGGATAATCGCATCGATATTGGTAAGGACAGCACAAAAAAATTACTTAAAGTATCCAGATTGGCAATTAAAGAGGTTGCTAAATTAACGCGCGCCCAAAAGTGTGGCACTATGGCATTGGATGCAACCCTTGGTGATAAAAACTATATCGTTGCTCTAACAAAAATAGCAGGTGTGCTAGATGCATACAGACAAGAACTGAACAGAAACGATCTTGCTCTGAGTCAAGAACAGATAATGCCAGTCACTGTTTTAGAGGGTTTAGCTAAGAAGTTGAACCAATCTGTGAAATCAGCGTACTCAGATTTAGAAAAACTTGGAGCAACTCTGAGTAAACAGCAAGAAACCCTTTTGGAAAAACTTGCTGAACTGGAAGATGATCTGTCTTGCTTGAAGGGGGGTTTAGTTGTACATCCCGTTTTGCAAACAGAAAGCGGCTATTTAAATTTTCAGACTAAAATTGATGAGCCTATTATTCTGGATATCCCTGAGGAGAATTTTGAGGACTCTGCACAATTATCTACGCCCAATCTTACGAAACCACCGATTGAACCACCGCCACCACCACCTGAACTACCTTCAAGTCAACAGGCCATAACCGCTTTGACCAATGTATTAAACAGTATTGCGGTGTTTAATGGACATTCCTATGCTGGCGATACATATGATGCAGAGGCTAAACTACGCGATGAAATCTCTAAGCTTGAAGAGCTGCAAAGAACCGGCAAGTTAGAAGACGGACATTTTTCATCAACCGTTTATTTTTTGGCACTACAAGCCGCAGATAAATTTTTAACATTGAAATTGCAATCAGCAGGTACTGAAAATCAAGAGGAGTTCAGAATAAATTTATTAACCAACCTATCGCCAGCTGTCCCCACAATGATAGCACACCTTAGGGAACCTCTTCTGCTACTGACAAAACAACAGAGTTCCCTACTTAATTCGTTGGAAACTACATTTAATGGACTACGAAAAAGTGTAGCGCAGTTGTCTGGGGAGGAGAAATTGTACGAGAAAAAATCTGGCTCAAATAGTTCTGAGCCCATTTCTACTCTACATGTTCGATCCATAGCTTCACTGGATTCACAACTACTAACTCCGCCACCCCCCCCCTCAGATGAAGAGAATGAACCAGCGAGTTTTTCTGCGTCTACAACTACAGTTATGTCTTCAAGTAGTTCACCGTTATCGTTTACAAACTTTTCCCAACCTTCCGATTCAAAAATTAGTGAATTCGCGCTCGCTTCTGCTATGTTATCGTCTCTCAAAGGTAGAGATATTGATGACGAAAAAACTACGCCTGACAAAACACCTGTGCCCAATGAATCTAACACGAATGAGGAGATTTTTGATTTACAAGCGGCAGAAATATCAGTGGCCGGTCAATCGTCAGCCTATTCAATGGGATCGGAATCTTTTAGGGAATTACAATCGGTGACTGTCGCAACGGTGCTTACAACACAAGAAATCAGACAAGCACAACTGAATTCAGGCGATCAGAGTCAACTTATTGGAGGCTCTTCTGCAAGCTTTGAAACTGATTTAAGCAAAGCCATTCAAGCTTCATTTGATTCGCAAAAAGAGGAAATAGCAACGCCTAATCAAATTTCAACTAGTTCTTCGGGTATCCCACCTGTATCTCAGGCATCAGGTGCACAAGCTCAATCTTCTTCTTGGGATTCGTTTGATACTTTTTTTCCTCTTGAAGCAAAAGCACAGCCTACTCAAATTCTAACCAGTTCATCAATGCCATCTAGCCCTTCAGCTATTCCATTCTTATCTCAGACATCATCTAGTACAAAAGTCCAACCTTCCTCATCCTCTTTGGCTTCATTTGATACTCTTTTTCCGCCTAAAGCAAATCCTACTCAAATTCAAACCAGTTCATCAATGCTATCTAGTCCTTCGGGAATTCCATCATCTTCGTCTCAGTCATCGCCTCAAGCTCAACTTACTTCTAGTTCATCTGGTTTGGCTTATTCTCAATCGTTTCCATCAGCTCGACCTTCGGTCTCATCCAACCCTCGAAATTCAATTTCATTCAAGACCAGTGATAGTGTAATTCAAGTTCAACCTTCGTTTGTTGATGATTTTGAGAAGAAAAAAAGTCAGCCCTTCTTCAGTAGTTGGTTGAGTGCTGTAAAAAACAAGATCATGGGACCACCAACAGGGGTTAAAGAACGACTATTGGATGAAAAAGAGCGAACCCCGTATGGTTCTTCTAAAGGGGATGAAGAGTTAGAAAATCCAGTTGGCCGTCAGAAAAAAACACCAAAAAAGAAACCACCAAAGAAAAGTGTGGTTCCTGATTCGGAGATGGATGATATTTTGGCAAGCCTTTGGAAGCAGGATCCTGAAAAAAAACCGCAAGAAAGACCAACAGTTGTAAAGTCAATCAAAAATATTTTTGGATGGTTTTTGCCCGATAAGCCTCCCACTCCAGGATCTTCAATAGGGCACTCCTCTCAAGATTCGCTAGCGCGTTTGGAGAAAGGTGTGGATGATGAGTTGGAGAGGCAAGAGGCTGAGGAAGAGAAGAAGCGTAAGCATGCGAATGATAACCTGTCGGTAAAATCAGATGAAGAACTCTCGATAGGGGATTCCAATGATGCGGAGGAACTTCCGGGATTCGACTTAGAAGATGTATTGGATTCAGTCAACCAGAGAAACCAACGTGAACATGATCTTAAACAACCTCTGCTTGTTAATGTAGAACAGGTTGCTCCAGAGGAGGAGGAAGATGATGATGGTTTAAACTTTGTTTGGCCTCCGGCAGCCAAGGCGGAGACAGACTGGTCCTACCTGCATTATCTCGTAGCGCTCGCTGCCTCTTTTTTAGGTGTGGGTTATCCGGCAGTACGTTCCGGTTGGCAGAATTCTTATGTGCCCGTACTGCAAATTTTGGCGGATCATCCACAGTCCGCTTCGGGAGTGGGTGCATTTTTATATTCTTGGGTTTTCAGTAGAGATAGAACTCCCCCACCCATAGTAGAGTTATTTTTACAATTGGCTGATGCACGATTTATATTAGCAAAAGAGGGTGATTTAACCGAAAAGGATAAAAAATTTCTACGTGCATTTGCAAAATTAATGTTGGATGTCATTAATCCATACTCAGGAACCGGTGCGCGTTTTCGGTGGGAGCAACTGACGGGGGCATCTCGAGAACAAATAGGCGCAACATTGCAGGCTATTATCAGTAAACAAGATATTACTTCAGAAAGGCGCAAGCGACTTATCGATTTAATCGATGACCTTAAAGAGAATGAATTTTATCTAGATGTTCCTGCACCTAGACCTAGTTGGGTAACGAAAATTTCTCCTCTATTTCGAAATGTTGCAACTTTCACATTGGATAGTGCCATATCCCTGTTAGCTGCTACTTATACAGGTAATATATTTGGCTGGAACACTGCTATCCTAAATACCGCAGAAGAGGATACCGATTGGCAAAAATCGTTAAATAATCTGCTGGCAGGTTTAATTTGGATTATACCGCCGCTTGTAGGCATGGCTTCATTACGGTTACAACGTCTATTAGCCGAGCCACCCGATAATTTTACTGATTATAAGCATATGGCGCGCTCACGGGATCATGATAGAGACAGAGCATTGCACCCGGGAAGTAAGCAAGCGATCGATGATGACAAAAAACCTGGACAGATGAACAGATTGAACTCAAGATTTCAGCGACCGGAATGGCAGGGGGCTGGAAGTTGGGGAGATTGGCTGCGCAGAACTTTTGCCTTTCCTTTAGGCACTTTAGCATGTTTGCCGCATGATCTTCAGGTCAGGTGGATTGTTGATGCGACAGTCGCCTTAGAGGGAGCCGCATTATTTTTTTCGCGTCCTGAAAATATAGATATTTTACAGGTGGAATTAACCATCCTTGGTTATTTCGCACCCCGGGTTATCCAAGATGCGATCGGCATTGTTAGAGCATGGTACCATTCTGATGAGCCGGGTCCACGTTCTTCAGCTGAATCTAAACGTAAGCGGATTTCACCTGAGCCTGTAGAGCTAAATGATTTGAATCCACAACCACAAGGTGCTCAGCAAGTAGGTGGAGATGGGGTTCTACAACAGCTCCCTGACATAGCTGATCCAGAGCCGCCAGAAGCAAAACTAATAGTACAAGGGACAGGGAGCGCACCTGCAATTCTCTCTTCATCATCATCTTCTTCCTCAACCGGACAATTGATAACGAAGCTGTCTCCTCAGGGTGATCCTTTGCCACCCCCCCCACCGAAGAGTCCCTCTAAAATACCAGGTACTGAAAGTTCAAACATATCAAGCAGTTCGTTAGCAATACCTCCAGCGAGGAGTTTTTTTGCTCACCCTTCTGCAGCGGCATTGACTGATGGGGTTGCACAGAGTTCTAGTAGCTCTAGACCAAATCCTTTGGTAGAAGATGATAAAGAAAATAGTTTGAACTCGGGTAAAGAGTTTTAAAATCTGGCAGTGCTTCCAGTATTGTTTAGTTAGTCGTTGACGCGTTTTTGATTTTTTTGCCAACGACTCAGTATCAGTCAATATGAAAAAAAATTAAGCGCAGTGGAGTATCCTTATGAAAGAAAATGATATAAACAAAGATGCTAACAGCCGTGATAAAGATCCTGAAGACTTTACGACGCCTCGTAAAGAAAAAAAGCAAGAAGAGAGTACACTACCTGCTGCTCCTAGAAAAACAAAGAAGTCCCAGGAGGAAAGTACCCCTGCTGGAGATGAAAAAACTACTAAGAGAAGCTCCCTTCTCTCATATGTGATGGCGCCGATTCAAAACTTAACAAGAAGATTTAAGAAAATACCCGTAGCGCCCCAAAGACCCTCCCTCCCCGAGGAAGATCCTATAATAAATCAAGCGGAATCTATCGGTTATGGCACTTCTGAGGGTAATCTAGGCGCAGATTATACCCCAAGAAAAAACACCAAAAAGAAACCAAAAAAGGAGAAAGAGGAGAAAAAAAGCAATAGTGTAGCTGAAGAATTTAACGCACTTTTACAAGAAATTTATTATTCAGAAGATGATAGCAATTCACTGACCACTGGTCTGCTGGAGCATGAAATAGGTATTTTCGCTGAGGATAAAAGTAAACCCAAAACTACTTCATCTTCAACAACTGAGCCACGCTTTAAATGGCCGCCTGTATCCAAAACAGAGGAGAATTGCGCAAAGACCACCAGTGCATTTCTTTCTTACCTCCTTGCGGCTGCAGGATCTTTGGGCGTAGGTTATGCCGCAGTACTCGCCAGTCCACAACGATTTTTTGTGCCTCAGCTACAATTGTTGGCAAGTCCTTTAAGGCAGCATGCTTTTTCTGCAGGCTGTGCATTTCTGCATTCACTGATTTTCAGCCTAGATGAGCCTACGCCACCCATAGTGCGTTTATTTCTAGAGTTTGCAGAGGTGAGACCAATTCTTAATGATCCTGATTTACCTATACATGTTATTCCCCATGAAACATGTCATCCTCAAGTAAAACAGGAATTTGAGCAACGACAGAAATATTTACGCGAATTTGCTCAGTTAATGTTTGATGTCATTAATCCAAACTCCGAAGTTGGAGCTAGCTTTGACTGGGAACGTTTAGCGGATGCGGAGGGAATTACTACGGGAGACAATGTCCGTGATGATATAGGTGCGACCTTACATGAAATCATCGGCGGACAACCTATTACCCAGCAAAAGGTAACCCATATATCATTAATCATCGAGGCTATGGTGCTTGGAGTAGATTACCTGAATCTTCCCGCGACCAGCCCCAGTGGGTTATCGCAATGCCCACTACTCCGTAATGCAGTTTATTTCGTATGGAGTGGTGTGGGGATGATGTTCGAGGCTGGTTTTGCAGCCAATCTATTGGGGTTAGATACTGCCATTTTAGATACCGCGAAGGATGATACAGATCGTCAGCAAAGCTTAAATAAATTGATAGCCGCTTTAATTTGGCTTATACCACCTATTATTTCAATGGCCTCTTTATGGCTGCAACGCCGCGCCAGGACAGCGGATCATATTAGAAGCTATCAGCATATGGCTAAATTGACAGATCATGATATGGATAAAATACATGCTCCAGGAACAATGCAGCCGATCTATGACCATGAATTGCAATTGACCCGATTAAACTCCAGATTCCAGCCACCGGAACGGCAAATAATGTATGGTCATAGATATGCAGTGGCAGCGGATCATAAAAGTGGAACGACAGAGTGGTTGAAAGACAAATTGCGAAGGATTTTTGCTGTTCCTTTGGGTGCATTGGGATTTTTGCCGGATGATCTCCAGGTAAGATGGGTGGTAGATGCGGCAGTTGCTTTATCTGGGGGCGCATTGATTATCTGGAATCCCCAATATGTAGATCGTGTTCAGGTGGCACTCACTGAATTAGGTTATTTTGCTCCCAAGATTATAATCGAAGCAGTTGATATCTTAAGAAGAAGGTGTTACGTCGGTAAGCCCGGGCTGCGTTCCTCAGTTGAATATAAACGTCTGGGAATCAATGAATTTATGCAGCAGCCTGGTCAATTGCCAGTGCCAGCAAGCCTAAGGCTTCCCGCGCAAAATTCTTCGCTTATTCCGATGGAGCCACCGCCACGAAGCAGATACCAGGGAGGAATTGAAAATTTGCAAGGAACAAGAGGATGGAATATTGCTAAAAACCAAGAGTACGACCCAGAAGACATTCCGTTAGTGCAATTAGCTAGTGATCTGAGCTATTCAGAAAGCTTGAGCTTTCCATCAAAATCAAGCGAAGATGATGTGCCTACAAAAGAATCAAAAAGAGGTCTAGAAGATGCTGAGTCTTCAGAAGAGCCAAAAAAACGTAAAAAACAGATAAAAATACCAGAGGATTATTCCTTTGATACTGGAGGAGAATTGGCGCGGGCTTTTTGGCCTTCAGGTGATGAAAAAAAGAAAAAACAGGTATCATTTCGTTTTCCAGATGATGAAGGGTCATCTTCAAAGGCACTAGACAATTCAAGCTCATCGTCCACGGCTGCCTTGGTAACATCACTTTCATCATCTGTGGTACCCTCATCATCAAGGAGCCTAACCTCATCGATGGCGCGGTCTTCTGTATTAAAAAAGACAGGGAATGAGAAAGGATTAGTTTTCCCGCCTCAGGCTTCTGCTTTGGTGTCCAGCACGGCGCAATCAAAAACATCTAATTCATCATCAGATAACAAATTTTTCGTTGGCGCATCACCATCTCCTGCGCTACGGGACCCCAAAGCCATTAGTCCAGCACAGGCTAGTCGTTCTACGTCTGTGATTTCGAGTTCATCTGCCTCCACTTCCATGAGTAAAAATTCTAAGAGTGATAAAGAGAATGATGGTCGTTCTGCTTACACAGGGATGTCGCTGTCTTCTTCTTCCTCAAGGGAGAGCTAGCACTACAGGAGAAATTATGCGTGTAAGTTGCGAGGTAATGCTTTTACTTTTGCTATTTCCCTTATAGCATTGTACTCTATGTCTTCTCGGATATTTCTGACCCGGTTTCTGCACATGACAGCGGTGCTGGGATTTATAAATCAACCCTAAGCGGAGATTAACATGTCATTGACCCCTGAAGAAAAAGCTAAAATCATCGAACAATACCAGCGTTTTGCCGGAGACACCGGTTCCCCAGAAGTACAAACTGCGCTTTTGACTCACCGCATCAACAAACTCACCGGTCATTTCAAAGACCATAAAAAAGACCATCATTCCCGCCGTGGCTTGCTACGCATGGTCAGCCTGCGCCGTAAACTGCTGGATTATCTTAAGCGTGAGGATCTTGAGCGCTACCGTAGTTTGATTGGCCAGCTAAACATTCGCTATTAATAATTATTTCTTTATAAACCATAGGATTTATTTGTGACATCAGTCAAAAAAACCTTTCAATTCGGTGACCGTCAGGTCACTTTAGAGACGGGCGTTGTCGCTCGTCAAGCTTCCAGCGCCGTCATGGTCACCATGGGTGACACTGTCATATTAGTCACGGTAGTCGGTGTCCCTTCCGAAGGCGAAGCACGTGATTTTTTTCCCTTAACCGTTAATTATCAAGAACGTACCTACGCCGCCGGAAAAATCCCGGGTGGATATTTTAAACGTGAAGGCCGCCCGACCGAAAAAGAAACCCTAATTTCACGCCTCATCGATCGGCCGTTACGTCCCTTATTCCCAGCGGATTTTACTGACGAAGTGCAGATCACCGCCACAGTGATGTCGTTAGACCCTGAAGTGGATACCGATATTCCTGCTATCATCGGCGCATCGGCAGCCATAGCCCTATCCGGCATTCCATTTAATGGCCCCATTGGTGCCGCGCGAGTAGGTTATAAAGATGGCAATTATCTCCTCAATCCTAGCCCTAAACAGATGCCAACTTCTAGTCTAGATTTAGTTGTCTCAGGCACTGAACACGCCGTGCTCATGGTAGAGTCTGAAGCCAAAGAATTATCGGAAGAAGTCATGCTCGGTGCTGTTGTCTTCGGTCATCAGCAAATGCAGGCAGCGATTGCAGCCATCAAAGAAATGGTGAAAGAGGGCGGCAATAAAACCCCTTGGCCTTGGAATCCTCCTGCCAATAATGTGAATTTAGAACAACAAATCACGCAATTGGCTGAAGCCCAAATTCGCGAAGCCTACCAAATCCGCGAAAAACCCACCCGCCGTAACCGCTTAAGTGAAATTAGTGCTCAGGTAGTCAGCACTTTATGCACCGGCGAAGAGTCAGCTCCCAGCAGCGACGAAGTGAAAAAAATCCTAGAGCACCTGAAAGAACAAGTGGTGCGCCACAATATTTTGCAGCACAAACCCCGCATTGATGGTCGTGATACCAAAACTATACGCCCCATTCAAGTAGCCACCGGCGTATTACCACGCACCCATGGTTCAGCGCTATTTACCCGCGGCGAAACCCAGGCGATTGTCGTTGCCACTTTAGGCACTGGACGCGATGTGCAGATTGTTGATGAACTGGGCGGTGAGCGTAAAGAACCGTTTATGCTGCACTACAATTTCCCGCCTTATTCAGTAGGCGAAACCGGCATGATGGGTTCACCCAAGCGCCGTGAAATTGGCCATGGCCGCTTAGCTAAACGTGCCCTGCAAGCCGTGATGCCGACGATGGAAGAGTTCCCTTATGTGATCCGCATCGTCTCTGAAATCACTGAATCGAATGGTTCAAGTTCTATGGCGAGTGTCTGCGGTGGTAGCTTGGCGTTAATGGACGCTGGCATACCCATCAAAGCACCGGTTGCAGGTATCGCTATGGGTTTAATCAAGGAAGGTGATGCTTTTGCTGTCATCAGCGACATTTTAGGTGATGAAGATCACCTGGGAGATATGGATTTTAAAGTCGCCGGCACTGAGGCTGGGATCACCGCCTTACAAATGGATATTAAGATTGAAGGCATTACCACTGAAATTATGCGTCAGGCTTTAATCCAAGCGCGTGATGGCCGCTTACATATTCTAAGTATCATGAATCAGTCCATTAATACGCCACGTGAGCAAATTTCAAGCTTTGCTCCGCGCATCACGACCTTTAAGATTAATCCCGATAAGATACGGGAGGTTATCGGCAAAGGCGGTGCAACTATCCGTGATATTACCGAATCCACCGGCACCACCATCGATATCACCGATGACGGCGTAGTTAAAATTGCTGCCGTAGACAGCAATGCCGCTGAAGAAGCCCGCCGTCGTGTGAATGATATTGTTGCTGAAGTGGAAATAGGCTCTATCTATGATGGAACCGTAGTCAAAATCATGGATTTTGGCGCGTTTGTTGCAATTACTTCTAATAAACAAGGTCTAGTGCATATTTCCCAAATCTGCCATGAGCGTGTGGCCAATGTGCAGGATAAACTGCAAGAAGGTCAGGTCGTGCGAGTAAAAGTACTGGAAATCGACAAGCAAGGCCGCATCCGCTTAAGTATGAAAGAGGTGGATACTCTGATTGAAGTGTAATATTTCCTTTTTTCTTTGTAGGGGTTACCCCCCCCACAAATCTAGGGTATGCACTAATCCTTAGCTTGGAAGCTTATGAAAGATGTGTGCATACCCTTGCCCCACAAAGGGAGAAGGAGTCTTTCGTAAGGAATGTGAATAATTACTTTTTAGTTTAAGCCTCATTACATAAGTTGCCGGTTATTTTAGCTCCTAAACTAATTGCGATAATAAAGTCCTAGCCGGAACAATAATGGGATGATGATAAGAAAAACAGTCAGTTTCGATGTAATCCATTTCTATGCTGACTTGAAATGCATGGGTGGCACCGATCTGGGTCTGAAATTTAGCTAAACTAGGATTAAGGTGCGCCCCATCATTGCTTTTCACTTCCACCAAGAACCAAGGTTTTTCATCCCTAGTTACTAAAAAATCGACCTCATTTTTTTCCTTATCTCTTAAAAAATACAGACCATAAATATCCAGACCAAGATCAGTCCATAAATGAATAGCTTTTAATAAATGTGCTGCAACAAAATTTTCATTACGTTGCCCTTTGTCTAGTACATCAGACCAATCCCAAAGATAAATTTTAGGTTCTTTAATCAAAGAACGTGTCACATTTGTTGACCAGGGCTTAATGACAAAGCAGTAATAAAAAGAAGTTAAAGTATTAATCCAACGTTTGACAGTATCTACTGATACCTGCGCCTTATTTGCTAAATTGGTATAATTGACTAATTGACCTGTTTGACTTTTCTCTGCCTAAAAATTTTTGACAATCATATTGTACTTATGTAACATTACAAGAATGCAGCGA
Organism: Gammaproteobacteria bacterium; assembly: GCA_035546635.1. Classification (NCBI taxonomy): domain Bacteria; kingdom Pseudomonadati; phylum Pseudomonadota; class Gammaproteobacteria; species Gammaproteobacteria bacterium. The sequence continues at coordinate 38,594 of DASZWJ010000013.1, read as the reverse complement.
GGCGGGATATGATTAAACCAAAAGCAGGTTGGCAAACATTTTTGGATTTATGCTTGGGTTTGGAAAATCCAAAAGAACTTTCTTCGTTACTTGATCTATTGTTAACTCCTGAAGAAAAAGACAATCTGGCGATGCGGTGTTTAATAGTTCAGGCATTATTACAAAAGCGACATACACAACGTGAGATAGCGGAAAATCTGCAAGTCAGTATTGCTAAAATTACCCGTGGTTCAAATGAATTAAAGCGCATGCCAGCAAAATTATTAGAATATTTGCGAGATAATCTTAATGGCTATCATCACAATACCTGTCATCCTGAGCGCAAGCGAAGGATGACAGTAAAATAAATAACTAAATCAAGAGCTACCATGTTCTACTCCCTAACCAAATCTCAATTTTTACAACTGGCACAGCAAAAAAAATATATCGCCGTACATCGCGAAGTATTAGCTGATACCTTCACCCCAATCGCCGTATTTGAATCTTTGGTGCCAGAAAACTCTCACGCTATGCTATTAGAGTCAGGTTTAAAGTTTCGTGAAAGCGGTTCATTTTCTTTTATCGGCTACCATCCTTACGCCACATTTGCCACTAAAAACGGCACGACCCAAATTACTTTTGGCAAGCAAATAGAATCCCATCAACATGCACCTCTCGAATTATTACGTGAATTTCAACAACGTTTTCATTGTGTCAGTGATACCAAAGCCAAACTCGCAGGCCATATGATGGGTTTTTTTGCCTATGATGCCGTGCGCTATTTTGAAAATATCCCTGATTGTCATGCAGATGATGAGAACCTACCCGATATTCTATTTCATTTTTACCGAATTAATTTTGTGTTCGATCATGATTCCAATAAATTGCTGATAGCTATTATTGCGCAAGTTGATTCGACACCAGAGGCAGCCTACGATCAAGCAAATGCAGAGCTTGAGAATATTATTATGCAACTCAAGCAATCCTCGCCTTCGGTGTCTTTGACTACACATTCCTTGGATATTCGAGCGGAAGAAAGATTATTTACGACTGACTGCGATGATGCTGCCTATGAACACCAGGTTATGGCTGCCAAAAAATATATCCGCGCCGGCGATGCGTTTCAAATTGTGTTATCTCGCAGCTTTAGCAAGCCGCTGAAAACCCCACCCATGAATATTTACCGCATCTTGCGTCATAGTAATCCTACCTCTTATATGTTTTATTTTACCGCTCCACATTTTACGGTGTTTGGTGCGTCGCCGGAAAAATTAGTCAGTGTGCAAGACGGAAAGGTCACCATTGCGCCCATTGCGGGAACTGCGAGTGTAACGGAGGAAGCCACTGAAATCATCGCCCAACGTCTGCGTGATGATGATAAAGAGTGTGCTGAACACATGATGCTCGTAGATCTGGGTAGAAATGATATTGGCGGTGTTTGCATCCCAGGTACGGTCAAAGTGAGTGATTTAATGACCGCATTGCGTTTAACGCATGTGGTGCACTTGGTCAGTTATGTCAGAGGACAGCTGGCGCAAGACTTTGATGCATTCGATGTCTTAAAAGCCGCTTTTCCAGCCGGTACTTTAAGCGGTGCGCCGAAAATCCGAGCCATGGAAATTATCGATGAATTGGAAGCCTCTAAACGTCATTTCTATGGTGGCGCCGTCTGCAAATTCGATGCACTTGGCAATATGGATAGTTGCATTATGATACGTAGTGGTGTGATTAAAGAGGGTGTCATTACCGTGCGTGCCGGAGCGGGATTGGTCTATGACTCAGATCCGATTAAAGAAGCAGAAGAAACAAGACACAAAGCTAGGGGCGTGATGCGCGCAGTGGCATTAGCGGAAGGAGGCGTATTATCATGATTTTATTAATAGATAATTACGATAGCTTTACGCAAAATTTGTATCAAGCGCTGGCATCTTTTGAAAAAGTTTCAGTGTTTCGCAATGATAAGATTACGCTTGAAGAAATTACTTTGATGCAGCCGACAGGCATTGTGCTGTCACCTGGACCTGGTCGCCCAGAAGATGCCGGTATTTGTGTGGCATTGATTCAGAGATTCAGCGGCCAGATACCTATTTTAGGTGTTTGCTTGGGGCATCAGGCCTTGGCCATTGCTTTGGGTGGTCAAGTAATTGGTGCTGAGGAAATCGTGCATGGCAAAGCGGCGGCGGTGTTTCATTATCGTCAGCATCTTTATCAACAAATGCCGTTGCCGTTTATGGCGGCACGTTATCATTCCTTAGTCGTGTCACGTGAGAATCTGCCAGCAGAATTACTGGTAGAAGCAGAAACTGCAGACGGGTTGATTATGGGAATGCGTCATGCTTATCACCCAACTTTCGGAGTGCAGTTCCATCCTGAATCGGTTTTAACGCCAGAGGGGAATGTGTTGCTGCAGGAATTTGTGAAGTTGACGACGTAGTCGTCATCCTGAGCGCAGCGAAGGATGACAGTGACTAACAACCCACGAGAAGATTTTATGTTACTACTACTCAAACCCGACATCACCCCCGTAGAAATCGAACACCTGACACGCAGGCTCGCCTGGATGGGTTTGCAGGCTGTACCCTCTCATGATGAAGGACGCTATGCGCTCGCAGTGGTCCATGGTGAGAATAACCAGGTACGCGCGGAACAATTCAAAAGTTTACCAGGCATAGAAGCTGTTTTGCCATTTGCGCAAAAATACAAACTGGTGAGCAGCACGGCAAAAAAACAGCGCACATTGATTCGTATTGGCGATAAAATCATTGGCGCCGAAAATCAAGTAACCGTTATGGCGGGTCCTTGTTCCATAGAGTCTTTCGAACAAATCGAAACCACAGCGGCTGAAGTTGCGCGTGCAGGTGGCGCCGTGTTGCGTGGTGGTGCATTTAAACCTCGCACGTCACCTTATGAATTTCAAGGTTTAGGTGAACAAGGATTGCAATATATGCAAGCCGCAGCGCGAAAACATAACTTATTAACCATTACCGAAGTCATGAGTCTAGAACAAATTGACTTGGTCGCATCCTACATTGATATCCTGCAGATTGGTGCTCGCAATATGCAGAATTTTAACTTACTCAAAGCCGTTGCAAAAGCCGGTAAGCCAGTCTTGTTAAAACGCGGTCAGGCAGCCACTTATAATGAATTTTTGCTGGCGGCAGAATATATTTTAAGCGCCGGCAATGCGCAAGTGATGTTATGCGAGCGGGGAATTCGCACCTTTGAAAATTATACTCGCAATACGCTAGATATAGCCGCTGTTCCGGTATTACAGGCGCTCAGTCATTTGCCGGTGATTATTGATCCTAGTCATGGTGTGGGTATACGCCAGTTTGTGCCAGCATTAGCGCGAGCTGCTGTTGCAGCAGGTGCTGATGGCGTTATTATAGAAATTCATCCTGACCCGGATAAAGCCCTCTCTGATGGTCCGCAATCGCTGACTTTGCCGCAGTTTACTGAGATGATGCAGACATTGCGTAAGGTGGCGCAGGCAGTGGATAAGCAGATTGTGAAGTAAGTGTTTTTCCTCTTACAGCCTTGACTTTTTCCCTTCTCCCACAAGGGGAGAAGGGGTAAAGTCAAGGTGCTTTCCCCCACCCCGCCAGAGAGGGGATTCCCTTCGATCACAGATGGGCAAGGGAAAAAGCAGAGCACACAAAACCCAGGAAACCACACATGCGAGTCGCCAGTATCATCGCTGAAGATTTATCCTCAGCACAAAAGCAAATCAAAATAGCCGCACCCGTTGCCGATATCATTGAGCTACGCCTTGATTATTGGCAGACCCTCAACTTGCAGGAAGTGGCACAACTGCGCCATGAAGTCACTGTGCCAATCATTTTCACCTTGCGTAAACCCTCCCAGGGTGGTCATTTCAAGGGCAGCGAAGAAGAACGGTTATCTCTCATCAACCAATTAGCCACACTGTCACCAGAATATTTAGATTTAGAATTCGATGTCGATCTCGATTGGGCTTTGACCTTACATGCTCAATATCCCAGCATCCAATTAATACGCTCTTATCATGATTTTAAAGAAACGCCAGAGGATTTAGAGCCCTTGTTCGAGCGGGTTTATCACCCAGCATTTTCGTTATATAAAATGGCGGTGTACGCCAATAACATCTGCGACACCCTACGTTTTTTGATCTTTTTGCGCACCAAAGCCCAAAAACACCGTGTTATCGGCATGGCCATGGGAGAATATGGCCAGGTTAGCCGCATATTGGCGCCTGTCGTTGGTAGTGAGTTTAGTTATGGTAGTATTGATACCGAAAACACGGCTGCTCCCGGGCAATTAACTTTGGAAGAGTTAACCACAATTTACCGCGTGCAAACACTGAATCGCGATACAGCTATTTATGCTTTATTGGGTGATCCGGTAGTGCACAGCCGCGGTCATATATTTCATAATGCAGCGTTTCCACGCTTAGAACAAAATGCAGTGTATGTCAAATTAAGAGTCGATGCGGCTGTGCTGCATCAGGCTATGCAGTTATTACGACAATTGCCATTTGCAGGTTTCAGCATCACCATGCCGCATAAAGAAACCATTGTGCCTTTTGTCGATAGGCTAGCAGATGATGCTAAAGCAATTGGCATCATCAATACCATTAAAAGACAAGGAAATTTATATTACGCTTTTAATACCGATAGCCGAGCGGGTGCAGTGCTTTTGCACGCTAAACTAGGTCGCTTGCATGGTCAAAATATATTAATCCTCGGTGCTGGTGGTTCAGCCAAAGCCATAGCCTTTGCTTTGTTGTCTGAAGGGGCGCAGGTGACCTTATGTAATCGCACATTACAGCGTGCTCAGGATTTCAATCGTGAGCATGGGGGAGATTGCCTATCTTTTGCCGCCTTATTTACCTTAACTGAGTTTCCTTTCACCGCCGTCATCAATACCTTGCCCGGCGCTGCTTATGCAGAGCAATGTGAGAACTGGGTCATCCCCAAACCTCAAAATTCCCAACTCCATGTAGCTATGGATATTGTCTACAGTTTCTCCAAGGATTTGAACCAGGCCTCGATTACGCCATTTTTAGAAATGGCGGATCATGCTGGATGGGAATGTATTTCTGGAGATAAATTTTTTAATGAGCAAGCGCTGCAGCAGTTGCAGATTTGGTTTGTCTGATAATGCGTCGTCCCGGCATGGATGCCGGGATCCAGCTCACAAGGATGTGAGAGTTTCGCGTCATGCTGTACTTCCTTCTAGCATCCGTGCCGAGACGACATGCATTTTTTGAGTTTCGTGTTAGCGACTAATTAGATTGTTTAGAAAAAAGAGAATCTGTAGTTGCAATCGGTGGTGTTTTTGATTCTGCTATGGGTTTTGTTTCAGCTTTAAAAACCCCGAGTTGAGTCAGTGCATGATGTATATCAGTTCCAGTCAGTGAGTACTCAGCACTGATATCAGCTAAATCTTGTAGTAGGGTTGAGTTGTCTGTAATTAATTGACTAGTGTTTTTTATGGCTTCTGCCATCAATTTTTTGGACGATAGATATTTGAAGGAGGGATTTCGCAATTCCAGATAAACATGGTGCTTCGTCATGGTTTGGTATATGTCTTGATAATTATCCGCGGTGACCGTCATTTTCTCGCCTGTGCGACGATTGGTAAAGCTTAATTCCTTATTTTTGCTTTGAAAAAAACCGTAAATTTCGTATTCCTCTTCTTTAGGTAGGGCAGCTTTTCTCTCTGCCGGGGTGGGAATCCTTTTTGGGGGGTCGGGATTTATTAAGGGGTTTATTAATGATAGAAAGTTTTCAAAGGAGGAGAGATCAATAGAATTTGGCATTAAAGTTCCAGGAAGCACGGTCAGCGTTAATATACTCTTAATATTGCTATTTTATAATTTATTTAACTAGATTTGCAAGTTTAATTTACATGAATATTTAGAAAAATAATAACTTATCAACTTAAGGGTTAACCATGTCGACGCAATTAAATGAACGAGATGCATTCAGTACGTATATACAAGATATAGACGAACAATTAAAGGTCGCCGAAGAGCATATAGAGACTTACAAAGATACTTTCGACACTGCAAAGAAAGAAGCTGATAGTACTGGCAGTTTAGCAATAGATGATGCTTATTCTAAAGCGTTAAACGCAAGCCTAATAGAATGCCAAAACAGTTTTTCTCTTGTCAAGGCAGCTTTTTATGCTGAACCTGAAGTGCAGTTGCCAAAAAACATTCAGACTCGTATTCAGCAGATTGAACAATTTTTATCAGCTGTTGCATCGCCAAAACCTGCAGATTTAAAAAATTTCTCATCTACTCAAGTTGATTTTGAACTTGATGTTAAGAGTTCTCCACATTCCGGTTCTAGCTCTAGCTCTAGCTCTGCTTCGAGTTCTGATCAAAGTCATAGTCCAACTCTTGCAGATAGGCAGGAAGAAAAAAAATTGACTAAAACAGAAAAGCCCTTAACTTCTGAACAAATAATTTTGTTGGAGAAATTAAAAAAAGAAGTTGATATTGCTAGACCCATTTGGAAAGAATTCATGGGTTTAGATAGAGCGGTAACAAAAGCGCTGGGTGAAGAAGAAATATTAAGGAAAGAGAAGGAACTGGATAAAAAGAAAAAACTCAGCTGGCAGGAAAGTGCGGAGTTGGTAAAAAAATCCGAAGCGGTAGCTTTTGTGAAACTGCAAGAATTAAGAGCTGTTGTTAGGGAAATTCAAGAGACTATTGCCAGTTTACGTCAGAGTGAATTGGATGAAAATTCACCGGCTGTTTATGGGTTACTAAATCGTGCTAGGGATTATATGGAAACTGCAAATGATCTGACGAGGCAAGAGATCCTACAAATTCAACAAGAAACATCGAGAGAACTCGCAGAGCGCAAATCTTTTTTCAATAAAGTATTTCCAGCAAAAAAAATAAAAGCAGACGAACTTTTTAGTCATTTTAATATTACTGCGTATGCATTAGACCCGCTGAGTAAAAATATTGAACTACTTTGCCGACTGTTTTGCAAAAGACTTGAGTCTAAAGCCTTGCTTCCTAGTGAAACCGAAACAACACGTAATAAATTAACTGAAAAAGATTATAAGCGCATTCTTTTTAAGGCAGCGCCAAATCTTGAATTGAGTGATGGTGGCAATTTTTTAACGGCTTTGGCGGAATTGTTTGTAAAACACATGCAACTAAAAAAAACGGGGGGTTCAGCGTTAATGGAAGATCGCGGTATTATTGTTACGCGCCTAGCTGATACATTAAGAACATTAAATCGGGTCATGACACAGATATTGCGTCATCCTACGATCAAGACGCAATCATTGATGAAGCCATTGTCTCAAGGCTTGTGGAAGTTAAAAAATGCGGGGGTTTTTGCCGAATTGGCTAAGGATCAGGATAATAATAAAGTTGTGCAGGAGCTATTGGTCACTTATGTAAAATTAGCGGAGAAAGCCCAATTTTCTTCTGAGAAGACTAAAAAAACTGGCGCCAAATTTGACGAAAAATATGGATTTTTAGACTATGCCAAGCAACAAATGCAACCCGGCATTGCTGATAAAAGTGACGACAAAAGAAAAACAGCTGGCCCACTTGAGTTGTCTTCTATAAAAAAATCAGTGCCTCTGGCATCTGAACCATTATCACCTTTGAGTACTTCCAACTCTTCTAATCTTGATTTTTCAGGGAGGGATGGGGGGGCGAGTGGCAGTCAAATCAGTTTGGATCTTTCTCAATCCAAGGGAGCTTTGAGGGTAGAAGATGCTCAAAGTCCTTCTAGCCACCGGGGTGAAAGAATTTCATTCGCAAACTCACTGCATTCTTTTCATGCACATCCACGCACGCCTAGTCCAAAGCTACCCCAAGTGCCAGAAGTGCAAAATGAGCAGGAAGAAGAGCAAAGCATTACCCAACCTGCCTTAACACGGGTAGGAAGTCTTAGTATGTTGCTGTAAGATTTTTCTCCCCCTTTTTCAAAGGGGGTGTAAACTGCAAAGTGTAGGCATATAGCTTTACCCCAACTCAAAATCAATCTGTTTATCGTCCAGATTAACTCGCGCCACTAGCACTCGAATACGGTCACCCAGGCGATAAGTAGTGCCAGTGCGTTTGCCTTTCAAAGCATGCTTGGCTGGATCGAAGTGATAATAATCATCTTTCAGGGACGTAATATGCAGCAGCCCTTCCACGTAAATACCGCTTAATTCCACAAACACCCCAAAACCGGTCACACCGCTGATAATACCATCATATTCTTTACCCAACTTATCCTGCATGTAATGACATTTGAGCCAGTCAACCGCATCGCGGGTCGCTTCATCAGCGCGGCGTTCGGTGTGGGAGCAGTGTTCTCCTAATTGCATCATCATGGCTTGATCGTAAGGAAAGGCTTTTTTCTTGCCCTTATTTTGCAGAATAAAACGAATAGCGCGGTGTACCAAAAGATCGGGGTAGCGCCGTATCGGCGAAGTGAAATGCGTATAGACTTCATAAGCCAAGCCAAAATGGCCGGAATTGATGGGGGAATACACCGCTTGCATCAAGGAGCGCAGCAGCACGGTTTGGATCAGGTGAGCATCAGGTCGACCGGTAATCTTTTCCAGTACTTTGCAATAATCCAGTGGCGTGGGTTTATTGCTGCCAGATAGGCGTAAGCCTACGCTTTTTAAAAATTCCTGCAGGGTTGGTAGCTTATCGGGATTGGGACCTGGATGAATACGGTATAGCGTAGGAATTTTATGCTTTTCTAAAAAGCGCGCCGTGGCGACATTGGCGATCAACATACATTCTTCAATAATTTTATGGGCTTCAGTGCGCACAACGGGCACAATTTCTTTGATCTTTTTATGCTTGCCGAAAATAATGCGCGTTTCGGTGGTATCAAAATCCAGAGCGCCGCGTTCTGCACGCAGGCTATGCAACTTTTTATACAAGCTGTCTAGGGATTGTAAATAAGGTAATAGAGCGGGCTGGGATTTCTTTTTACCTTCCAGCATGCTACTCACTTCATCATAAGTTAAACGCGCTCGTGAACGCATGACGGCATCATAGTGTTTATAACGGATGAGCTTGCCGTCTTTATCAATGCTCATATCACAGACCATGCATAAGCGATCGACTTGGGGTTTTAATGAGCACAATTCATTCGATAACACTTCAGGCAACATCGGGATAACCCGGCCGGGGAAATACACCGAATTGCCACGCTTAACCGCTTCTTTATCTAGTGCACTATGCAGTCGCACATAATGGCTGACATCGGCGATGGCTACTACGAGTCGCCAGCCGCCGCGGGGTTTGGCTTCGCAGTAAACTGCATCGTCAAAATCTTTAGCATCGGCGCCGTCTATGGTGACCAATGCTAAATCACGCAGGTCTTTTCTGCCAGCTAGGCTGTCTTTAGGGATTTCAACATCCCAGGCAGATAATTCTTGCTTGACCTCAGGTGGCCATTGCAGCGGCAGGCCGTTGGCACGTATGGCGACTTCTATTTCCATTCCCGCGGATAAATGCTCGCCGAGAATTTCTATCACACGACCGGCAGCCTGGCGGCGTGGGGTTGGTTGTTGAATGATTTCAATGACCACATATTGACCGTGTTTGGCTTTACCCTGTTCGCCTGGTGGGATCACAATATCTTGGGTGATATCTTTATGGTCAGGTTGTACAAAAGCGATATTTCTTTCTTTGTAATAACGTCCGACCAATTGTTGGGTGTTGCGCTCCAGTATTTCCACCACGACGCCTTCGCGTTTGCCGCGCGTGCCGTGTTCGGCGCTGCGGGCAAGGACGACATCGCCGGGAAACAGTGAACGCATTTGATAGGGAGTTAAAAACAAATCGGGACTGCCATCATCCGGGATTAAAAAACCAAAGCCGTCTTTGTGTCCGGTGACCCGCCCGCGGATCAAGTCCATTTGTGCGACGATGGCATATTTGCCACGACGATTGCGGATCAGCTGTCCGTCGCGTTCCATTGCCTTTAAGCGAAATCGGAATGCTTCTTGTTTAGCTTCGTCAGTTAGGCCAAATTGCTCAATGATTTTTTCAGCATAAAGCGGTTCGCCCAATTGGTCTAGGCATTGGAGGATATATTCGCGGCTGGGCAGTGGATCTGAATATTTTTCCGCTTCCCGTGCGGCGTAGGGGTCAGTTTTTAGGTAGTTTTTATACACGATGGAGGGTTTTTCCTAAGAATAATTTATGGGCATTATACTGATGGGTTTTCAAATCGTCATCGAAAATTTTATTCGAATCAAGGAGAAAGCATTTTCTTAGTTGAAAAGAGGTGGTAAAGCCTAGCAGAGTTCATTTAAAATGAGTCTTCCAATTGACAGCTCGATCCTATGACGGAATAACAATATGCGAATTATCCCAGAAGAAGCGCTCACTTTCGATGATGTATTACTCCTCCCTGGCTTTTCTCAGGTGCTACCTAAAGATGTTTCCCTGCGAACACAATTAACCCGTGAAATTTCCCTCAATGTACCATTGATATCTGCAGCAATGGATACTGTAACCGAAGCGCGACTGGCCATTACCTTGGCGCAAGAGGGTGGGATTGGCATTTTGCATAAAAGCATGAGTGTGGAAAAGCAAGCCATGCAAGTCAGAGCGGTGAAAAAATTTGAAAGTGGCGTCGTTAAAGATCCTATTACCGTGACTCCCTCTACCTCTATCCGTGAACTGCAGGCCTTGACCCGAGCGCACCATATCTCTGGGATGCCGGTCGTGGAGGGAGAACAGCTAGTCGGTATCATCACTAACCGTGACGTGCGTTTTGAAACCCAGCTAGATCAGCCGGTGGCGAACCTAATGACGCCTAAAGAACGTTTAGTCACGGTGCAGGAAGGCGCCAGCCGCGAAGAAGCCATCAGTCTTTTGCAGAAACACCGTATCGAAAAAGTGTTGATTATCAATAATCATTTCCAACTGCGTGGCATGATTACCGTTAAAGATATTCTGAAAGCCAAAGAAAAACCGAATGCGTGTAAAGACTCGCAAGGACGGTTACGGGTGGGTGCAGCGGTGGGTACAAGCCCTGATACATCAGCGCGGGTTGAGGCCTTGGTGCGGGCTGGGGTTGATGTGATTGTCGTTGATACTGCACATGGCCATTCCAAAGGGGTGTTGGAGCGGATTCAATGGGTTAAACAACATTTTCCTGAGGTTCAGGTGATTGGTGGCAATATTGCAACTGCTGAAGCCGCGTTAGCCCTTATGGCAGTGGGCGCTGATGGCGTTAAAGTCGGCATGGGGCCTGGTTCTATCTGCACCACTCGGGTCATTGCCGGGATTGGTGTGCCGCAGATTTCTGCCATTTTGCAGGTTGCAGAAGCGCTCAAGGGTACTGGAATTCCTTTAATTGCTGATGGCGGTATTCGTTTTTCTGGCGATATGTGCAAAGCCATTGCTGCAGGTGCTTGGTCAGTGATGATTGGCGGTTTATTTGCCGGCACCGAAGAAGCGCCAGGTGAGATTGAATTATATAAAGGCCGTTCTTATAAGTCTTATCGCGGCATGGGTTCGGTGGGGGCGATGTCGCAAACGGAAGGTTCTAGTGACCGTTATTTTCAAGATAATATTGTCGAGTCAGAAAAATTGGTGCCGGAAGGCATTGAAGGCCGAGTACCGTATAAAGGCAGCTTGGCGGTGGTGGTACATCAGTTACTGGGCGGATTGCGTGCATCTATGGGCTATACCGGCTGCGCCGACATTGAGACCCTGCGCACTGAGTCACAATTTATTCGCATTTCTAACGCAGGGATGCGCGAGAGTCATGTACATGATGTTATGATTACGCGTGAGGCACCGAATTATCGGGTGGAGCGAGAGGATTGAGCGATTATTATCATCCTTAGCTTTGTTCCAGCACTGTATCCCCTCTCCCTAACCCTCTCCCACAAGGGGAGAGGGAATACAGTGCTTAGCTTGACGCCGATGTTCCACAAGGGAGAAGGAACCTGCCAAATTAAACTACAGAGGACAATATGGGTATCTATTGCTACACCAGCGCCGCAGCACTCTCCAGTTTTCGCATCCAAAAAATATTGCAACAGCTGCAAAGTTTCCAATCCGAAATACAGCAAATTGATACCCATACAGTTTATCTGGTAGAAACGACCAACGAATTAAATGCAGCAGAAAACAACAAATTGGCAGCCCTGCTCCAGGCATTTTGCCTGGGAAGATTGGAAGCACAGAATACGCAAGTGTTAGTAGCGGCAGGCGGGATGGATGAAACCGGCGTTAGCATAGATCATCAACCGCCCCCTTCTCCAGATAGCCTGGAAGCCCAGTTACTAAATACTCAAGAAGTTTCCTGCTTAGTCTTTCCAAGACTAGGTACTATTTCCCCCTGGTCTTCCAAAGCCAGCGACATCATCCAAAATTGTGGCATGTCCCAGGTAAAACGCGTTGAACGTGGTATTGCCTACCACATTCACCCTGGCTTCAGTCAGTATCATGAAGTACAACGTCGGCAGCTCGCAGCGCTGCTGCACGATCCCATGACAGAATCAGTATTTTTCAACCTAGCAGCAACCAGCAGCTTATTTGACCATCAATCACCCGCACCTTTACGCGAGATCGATATTTTAAACCAGGGTAAAAGTGCATTAACCCATGCCAACTCAATTTTAGGTTTAGCGTTAAGCGAAGCAGAAATCGATTACCTATTCACCAGCTTTCAAAAACTCAAACGCAACCCCACCGATGCTGAATTGATGATGTTCGCTCAGGCCAATTCTGAGCATTGTCGCCATAAAATATTTAACGCAGCCTGGGTGATTGATGATCGACCCGAAGAACATTCCTTGTTTGCCATGATCCGCCATACCTATAAACAACATCCAGAAGGCGTACTTTCCGCTTATCAAGATAATGGTGCCGTTTTAACCGGCAGCCAGGGTGAACGTTTTTTCGCTGATCCGGTGCGACGTACTTATCAATATCACCCCGAAGAAATTGCCATTGTCATCAAAGTAGAAACGCATAACCATCCCACCGCCATCTCTCCTTTCCCGGGAGCTGCCACCGGTGCAGGTGGTGAGATTCGTGATGAAGGCGCAGTAGGTCGCGGGGCTAAACCTAAAGCCGGATTAACAGGATTTTCCGTATCCAATTTACACATTCCAGGTTTTTCTCAACCCTGGGAATTTGCTTATGGCAAAGCCCCCAATCAAGCTTCAGCATTAGAGATTATGTTAGAAGCACCCATTGGCGCGGCATCATTTAATAATGAATTTGGCCGCCCTGGGTTATGCGGTTATTTCCGCACGTTTGAAGTGCATATGAAAAACGCCCACGGCGCGGTGCGTGGTTATCATAAACCCATCATGATTGCAGGTGGCTTGGGTAATATTCGTATCCCCGATGTGGCTAAACAGACATTCACACCCGGTACTAAATTGATTGTGATCGGCGGTCCAGCACTATTGATTGGCATTGGTGGGGGAGCTGCTTCATCAGCTATAGCCGGTACGCGTCAGGCGGAATTAGATTTTGCTTCAGTACAGCGCAGCAATCCGGAAATGCAGCGCCGCTGCCAGGAAGTAATCGATGCTTGCTGGGCTTTGGGCGAGCATAACCCTATTTTATCTATCCATGATGTGGGGGCAGGGGGTTTATCTAATGCTATCCCAGAAATCTTGCATGGTAGTGACTGTGGCGGGGTTGTAGATTTGCGTGCCATACCCAGCGCTGAGTCTTCCTTGTCGCCATTAGAAATTTGGTGCAACGAAGCGCAAGAACGTTATGTACTGGCCATTTTAGAAAAGGATTTAGCACAGTTTGATGCATTAGCACAGCGTGAACGTTGCCCTTATGCGGTAGTGGGTGAGGCCACTAAAAAAACCGACTTAATTGTTGAAGATTCACGTTTTAACAACCAACCGGTAGATTTACCTTTAGCTGTGTTATTTGGCAATACGCCTAAACTAACCCGCGAGGTTAAGCACGATGCCATTGAACCGGCTAAATTTCACACGCAGGAAATTGATTTGCTAGAGGCGGCTAAGCGTGTTCTGCAGCTGCCTTGTGTTGCGGATAAATCTTTTTTGATTACCATTGGTGATCGCACCGTCGGCGGCTTAACTGCGCGAGATCAAATGGTAGGACCTTGGCAGATTCCCGTTGCGGATGTGGCGGTCACTGCCAGTAGTTATACCGGTTACACCGGTGAAGCCATGGCGATAGGTGAACGTGCGCCGATTGCCTTGATTCATCATGCGGCCTCGGCATTGATGGCGGTAGGTGAAGCGATTACCAATATCGCTGCCGCACCTATTGCGGATATTTCTCATATTAAATTATCTGCCAATTGGATGGCAGCAAGCGGTTATCCAGGTGAAGATGCAGGTTTGTATGCTGCCGTGCAGGCCGTAGCGTTGGAATTATGCCCCGCTTTGGGCATCAGTATTCCTGTCGGCAAAGATTCTTTGTCTATGCGTACGGTTTGGGAAGAAGAAGGCGGTGAACAACAAAGCGTGATTTCTCCCTTATCTTTAATTGTTTCTGCGTTTGCTCCGGTGACAGATATCAGAAAAGTCTTGACTCCGCAGCTACGTACTGACTTGGGTGACACGGATTTAATTCTGATTGATTTGGGGGCAGGGTGTAATGCGCTGGGGGGATCAGCTTTGGCGCAAGTTTATGAGCAGCAGGGTTCGGTGCCACCGGATGTCGATGATCCTGAAGCGTTAAAACAGTTTTTTAATGCCATACAGAAATTGAATAGTGAAAACAGGTTATTAGCCTATCATGATCGTTCTGATGGCGGGCTATTTGTGACATTGTGTGAAATGGCTTTTGCCGGACATACCGGCATCACGGTCAATCTCGATGGTGCAGCTGAGCAGCCCCTACAAGCATTATTCACAGAAGAATTAGGCGCAGTCATTCAAGTGCGTCGGCAAAATACTGAGGCAGTTTTGGCCTACTTAAACACGTGTACACACTTAGCTAAGCATAGTCGGGTGATCGGCACTGTAAATAGCAGCGATACGCTAGAATTTTATTGGCAGGGACAGCGGGTATTGGCTGAGTCCAGAGTGTATTTTCAGCGTTTATGGTCAGAAACCAGTTATCGGATGCAAGCCCTGCGTGATAATCCTGCGTGTGCAGAAGCAGCTTACGCACGGATTTTAGATACGAAAGATCCAGGGTTAAATGTACATCTGACATTTGACTTAAACGAGAATATTGTCGCGCCCTTTATTGCTAAGTCTGCGCGACCTAAGGTTGCAATTTTGCGTGAACAAGGTGTAAATAGTCAGTATGAAATGGCAGCAGCATTTGATAGGGCAGGATTCACAGCGGTTGATGTGCATATGACCGATATTATGCAGGGGCGAGTGAGTTTGCGGGAATTTGTAGGTTTGGCTGCCGGGGGCGGTTTTTCCTATGGTGACGTATTAGGCGCAGGACAAGGTTGGGCGAAAACTATTTTATATCAACCTCGGGCTAGGGATGAATTCGCCGCTTTTTTTGCCCGCTCTGATACTTTTACCCTGGGTGCTTGTAATGGTTGTCAGATGTTATCGCAGCTAAAAGACATTATTCCAGGCAGTAACCATTGGCCAGCATTTATACGTAACCGCTCGGAACAATTTGAAGCACGCTTAAGCTTGGTAGAAATCAAAACGACACCTTCGATTTTTTTCCAAGGCATGGCAGGATCGCGCCTGTGTATGGCGAGCTCACATGGTGAAGGTTATGCACAGTTTGCTGATGCTAATCAAGCAGCGCAGGTGTTATCACAGAATTTAGTTCCTGTATGTTATGTCGATCATTACGGCGTCGCGACGGAACAGTATCCAATGAATCCTAATGGCAGTCCGCTGGGTATAGCGTCTTTAACTACCACGGACGGGCGAGTCACCATTTTGATGCCGCATCCAGAGCGGGTATTTCGCACGGTGCAGAATTCTTGGCATCCCGAAGCATGGGGTGAGGATGGACCTACATTGCGTATGTTTAGAAATGCCCGAGTTTGGGTAGGTTAGACTAGGAAACTATTGTTAATTAGTCGCTGGCGCGAAATTCAAGTCTGTCATTCCCGCGCAGGCGCACTGGTGTCCGGTAAAACTCTATATCCCCTCCCCCCAACCCTCTCCCACAAGGGGAGAGGGGGTACAGAGTTTTACCGGACACTAGTGCGCCTGCGCGCGGGAATGACGCTATTTTTATGTTTCGTGCTACGACTAACAAATGAAAGATAAGGGTTACCATGCATACTTCATCTAGATTTCCCACCACCCGATTACGGCGTCTACGTTATTCTGCAAAACTTCGCGACCTTGTTCGTGAAACCCACCTATCTGTAAACGATATTATTTTACCGTTATTTGTCAAAGCAGGCAGTGGTATTAGGCAACCGATTGCTTCTATGCCCGGGCATTTTCAGTTAAGTTGCGATTTACTCGTAGATGAGATTAAGACGATAAAAGCCTTAGGTATTCCTGGCGTTATTCTATTTGGTATTCCCGCATTTAAAGATGCAACCGGCAGCAGTGCCAATCAAGCCGATGGGGTGATCCAGCAAGCCATTAAAATCATCAAAGATTGTGCACCTGATTTGTTAGTCATCACGGATTTATGCTTTTGTGAATACACCGATCATGGTCATTGCGGAGTAATGAAGCAGCACAGTGGCCTATGGGATGTCGATAATGATGCGACTTTGGAATTATTGGCAGCGCAAGCGGTCAGCCATGCCAGAGCCGGTGCAGATATTATTGCGCCAAGCGGCATGATGGATGGCATGGTGGCAGCCATACGCCAGGGTTTAGATACTGAAGGGTACCCAGAATTGCCGATTTTAAGTTATTCTGCCAAGTATTGTTCGGCATTTTATGGACCCTTTCGTGCGGCTGCAGAAAGTGCACCTCAGTCGGGTAACCGCCGCAGCTATCAAATGGATCCCGCCAATGGGGGTCAGGCATTGCGTGAAGTCGCGCTGGATTTAACCGAAGGCGCCGATCTAGTGATGGTTAAACCGGCCGGTGCTTATCTGGATATCATCTATCGGGTCAGCCAAGCCTTTCCTGGAGTACCTTTGGGGGCATATCAGGTCAGTGGCGAGTTTGCTATGATTAAGGCGGCAGCGGCCAATGGTTGGGTCGATGAACAACAAGCCGCTCTAGAGTCGCTGATAGCGATCAAGCGCGCCGGAGCTAGATTTATTTTGAGCTATTTTGCAAAACAGGTGGCACAGTGGCTTGGGGGTGAGTAGAATTGGCATAGCCTCCATTTCATAAAACCCTAAGATTTTAGTATTATAATAACTATGTTAAAAAAAACCAAAACATCCCCCTTCCCAGGGTCTATTTTTTATTGGAGATGATTTATAAATGAGTATCTTGAAGCGTATCAACTGGACTAATACCCTGTTTTTAACAATCACCCCTGTCGTTGCAATTATTGCCACATTTTTTATCGTCAAAAATGGCAACCTGCATTGGGCGACAGTGCTATTGGCATTCGTGATGACGGGATTGACCGGTTTATCGATTACTGCGGGCTATCATCGCTTATTTTCCCACCGCACTTATAAAACCATTTGGCCTGTGCGTTTATTACTTTTGCTGTTCGGTGCAGCCACCTTTGAAGGCAGTGTCATGGAGTGGAGTACAGACCATCGTAATCATCATCGTTATACCGATACGGACAAAGACCCTTATAACATCAAAAAAGGCTTTTGGTACGCACATATCGGCTGGTTGTTTGTGTTAGATACTTCTAAGCGGGATTTTTCCAATGTGGAAGACCTGGCGGCTGATCGCCTGGTCATGTTGCAGCATCGTTTCTTTGTGCCGATTGCTATTTTTATGGGTTTTGTTTTTCCTATGGCGTTAGGCGCGCTGTGGGGAGATGCTTGGGGCGGATTAATCATTGCCGGTGCGTTACGCATTGTGTTTAACCAGCAGATGACATTCTGCATTAATTCAGTGTGCCATGTATTTGGCAAGCGTACTTATTCAAATCAGCAAAGTGCACGTGATAATTGGATAACCGCATTATTCACTTATGGTGAAGGTTATCATAACTTCCATCACCAGTTTGCAGTGGATTACCGTAATGGCATTCGTTTTTATGACTATGATCCGGCTAAATGGTTAATCCGCACTTTAGCTTTTTTCGGTTGGGCAACAGACTTAAAGCAAGTCAGAAAAGAGCAGATTATCCGTTATCAATTACGCTCGCATGAAAATCCCAATTTAACCCATTCACACGTTATTTCCGAATATGCACGATCGTTTTCTGCTTATATTCAGCGCTTACGTGAACGCATTTTAGAAGTGGCCTTGCAAATTGAGCAGCTGGAGCAGGATTACCAGAGACTTAAAAAAGAGAAGATTCAATATTTGAAAGGTAAGATGTCAGAATACCGCACCCACCTCTATGCGCAGCGCGAACATTTGAAAAAAGCCCGGCGCGAACTTAAAAGTACTTTGACAGTTTGGAGTAATATAGTTCGGCATCAAAACCAGTTAGGTTTGGTGGTAGAGAGTGGGAGGTAGTAAACTATGAGAATCTAATGCTGAAGCAGTTAAGCAATAGGTTCCAGTTAAGACTCAAAAAATGAGCAGGACTCAAGTTTGACTCCTGCTCCTGAAATCTAAAATTTGATTGAACTCAACTGCTTCTATAAGATGGAGAAGAGCTTCCTTCCATATCAGCAGTTGTGGTCGTTGTATTTTGTGTGGTTCCTCCCACTGTTGTTGAAACGGTGGAGACTGGTGTTGATGGTTGATTAGCCTTTTTCTCTTCTGCTTTTTGTTGATAGTGTGTCATTTCAGGCCAAAATTTCACTCCAGTCGTTTGATTATTTGTCTGTATTTCCTGTAAACGCACTCTTGAAAATGCATGTCCAAGATTAGCAGCTTGTTTATAATATCTTATTGCTACTGGTAAATTTCCGGCATCATCATAATGCTTTGCCAAATTGTATAAATCATTGGGATGATTTTTGCTGGCTTTAGCTGTAGCAATTAGAATTGCTAATATTTCAGTATCATCAGCCACCGTAGCAGTGCCTTTTTTTGCTTCTTCTTTAAAATCACTCATGAATAATTTTCTCCTTTAGTGTAGAAGATTAAGAATGAATCCTCAAAAGAGTTTAAACAAGTCCAATAAACAGATGTTTAAAACAGAAGTGAGGTCAAATAACCCACAATGCCATAAATTCCTGCACCGGCATATTTTCTAATTTTTCTTGATTATCAAATAAGTGCAATATTTTTTCAGCCCGTCCTTTAGGAAATCGCGTCAATAGATTTTGCTGAAATTTTTCTACTAATAATGGAATGCCCTCTTCGCGGCGTCTTTGATGACCTACAGGATATTCGACAGCAATTTCATCCGTCGCTGTGCCATCTTTAAAAAATATTTGAATGGCATTACCAATCGAGCGTTTGTCTGGGTCAAGGTAATCACGCGAGAAATTTGCATCTTCAGTTAACTCCATTTTATCGCGCAGCTCGTCAATGCGAGCATCAGCGGCTACTTTATCTTCATAATCATCGGCCGTTAAAGTGCCAAAAATCAACCCAATTGCCGTGATATATTGCAGGCTATGGTCACGATCTGCAGGATTATATAGCGGTCCTTTTTTGTTCAGAATGCGCATAGCGGCTTCTTGGGTGCGGATAGTAATGCGCTGAATATCTGGCAAGCGGTCTTTGACTTTTGGATGCAGTTGAATGGCTGCTTCTACTGCAGTTTGTGAATGGAATTCTGCAGGGTAAGAGATTTTGAATAATACATTTTCCATCACATAACTGCCAAAGGGGCGCTGAAACTGAAAAGGTTTGCCTTGGAAGTAGACATCATATAATCCCCAACGTTTGGCGGATAACGCGCTTGGATAACCGGCCTCGCCACGCAAGGTCATGAGTGCTAAGCGCACGCCGCGGGAAGTTGCATCACCTGCCGCCCAAGATTTACGCGAACCAGTATTCGGTGCATGGCGATAAGTACGCAGGCTCTGGCCGTCTATAAAAGCTTGTGATATGGCAGCACATAGCTCTTGATGTTGGCCGCCCAACCATTGGGTCACCACGGCTGTGGTTGCAACTTTGACATAAACCACATGATCTAATCCAACTTGGTTAAAGCTATTTTCCAAGGCCAGTATGCCTTGGATTTCATGGGCTTTAATCATGGCTGTTAGCACATCGTGCAGGGTCAGCAACTTATGCTGAGTGAGTAAAGCTTGTCGGTTCAAGTAATCAGCAACGGCTAATATGCCACCTAAATTATCTGAAGGATGCGCCCATTCTTTAGCCAACCAAGTGTCATTGTAATCCAGCCAGCGAATGAGGGTGCCGATATTAAATGCAGCTTGGACTGGATCTAGTTCAAATTGCGTGCCTGGAACCCTTGCGCCATTGGCTAGAGTCGCACCCGGGACTATAGGTCCTAACAATTTAGTACATTCTGGATAACGCAGCGCCAATAAAGCGCAACCCAGACTGTCCATCAGACAGAATTTCGCGGTGCGGTAGGCCTCTTGGCTATTGATTGAGTAATCGCTAACATAATGTGCAATCGCTTGGATTTCCTGATCGAAATCAGGGCGTAAGTTCATGTCGGGGGTGAAATGGGTCACGGAGGGTTTCCTGTATTGGGGGTGTCTGGTCTGTCATCCTTCGCTTATGGAGCGAAGCGAAGGATGATAGGCCGTCACTATGGTATGAATGACAGCTAGAGCTACAACAACTTTATTAAACCATCAGCTATTTTATTATAAGAATTAGAAATACTCTTAAATAAACGTGCACATTGTCCAGCTTCTTTGCTGAGATCAATTCTTTGCCCTGAATCTTTATACGCATTACAGATATCCTGAGTCAAATAAACCATATGCACACTCCTTCTCCCACAAGGGTAGGGTATGCACACATGTTTCTTTAGCTTCTAAGCTAAGGAAACATGTGTGCATACCCTAGCCCACAAGGGGAGAAGGATATTAATCAGCTTCTTTCGGATTTTAATGCGACAACATTGCCCGCATCACATACTGTAATATACCCCCGTGTTTATAATACGCCACCTCATTCAAAGTGCTCAAGCAGCAAACTAGACTGGTTTCGATAGTTTCTCCAGACGGATAGTGAATAACTGCTTTAACTTTCATATTGGGTTTAAGGCTTTCGCTTAGGCCGCTGATATCAATGACTTCTGCACCGGTTAAGCCCAAAGTATGGCGGTTGGTGCCATGCGCAAATTCTAAAGGCAGTACCCCCATGCCAATCAAATTGGAGCGGTGAATACGTTCAAAACTTTCCGCGATAATTGCAACGACACCTAACAGTTTAGAGCCCTTGGCTGCCCAGTCGCGTGAGGAACCTGTGCCGTATTCAGCACCGGCGACCACGATTAAGGGGGTATGCTCTTCCTGATAGCGCATGGCCGCATCATAGATAGGCAGAATTTCTCCGCTTCCAAAATGTCTGGTAAATCCACCTTCGATACCAGGAATTATTTCATTGCGGATGCGGATATTGGCAAAGGTACCTCTGACCATCACCTCATGATTACCACGTCTTGCGCCATAGGAATTGAAATCAGCAACGGTTACCCCGTTGGATAATAAGTATTTCCCAGCTGGGCTATCGGGTTTTATCGAGCCAGCAGGAGAGATATGGTCTGTCGTCACGCTATCGCCAAGTAACGCAAGTAGGCGTGCACCTTTTATATCTTGCACGGCTTCGGGGTAACGGGTCATGGAAGAAAAAAATGTCGGCTGTTGAATATAGGTTGAACCGTTACGCCAGGAAAAAGTTTGGCTTTCTGATACTTTAATCGCCTGCCAAGCATTGTCACCCGTGAAAACATCAGCATATTGTTCGCGAAACATTTTTTCATTGAGCACATTGACAGCATTGGCGATTTCATTGCTAGTTGGCCAGATATCTTTCAGAAATACCGGTTGGCCTTGCGGGTTGTGGCCTAGCGGCTCAGTTGTTAGGTCGATTCGTGTGGTGCCGGCTAAGGCAAAGGCTACTACCAAGGGTGGGGAAGCTAGCCAATTGGCTTTTACCTGCGGATGGATGCGGCCTTCAAAATTACGATTCCCAGATAATACAGCGGAGACGACTAAATCGAATTCATTGATGGTTTCAGCTACCGGTTCTGGTAATGGGCCCGAATTGCCAATGCAAGTGGTACAACCATAAGCAACCAGCGAAAATCCTAGCTGATCCAGCCAGGTTTGCAGGCCGGATTCATTTAGATAACGTGTGACGACTCGTGAACCCGGTGCCAGTGAAGTTTTGACCCAAGGTTTAGTTTTTAAGCCCTGTTCTACCGCTTTTTTAGCTAGCAAACCTGCTGCCATCAAAATGCTGGGGTTGGAAGTGTTGGTGCAACTGGTAATGGCGGCAATCACGACATCGCCGTGGCCGAGATCGAAACCTGCACCTGTTGAAAATTTATCTTGTTTTTCTGAAGTAAGTTGTGCGTCTGCTAATAATTTATCGAAAGCTGTATTGATTTCAGATAAGGCAACACGGTCTTGCGGGCGTTTTGGACCGGCCACACTGGGTATAACTTTACCCAAATCCAATTCCAGCACTTCGGTAAACATAGGATCATGGACATTTTCATCATGCCATAATCCCTGTATTTTGGCATAGGCTTCAACCAGTGCCAGGGTTTGTTCATCACGGCCGGTGAGTCGCATGTAGTTGATAGTAATGCGATCGATGGGAAAAAAGCCGCAGGTTGCGCCATATTCAGGCGCCATATTGCCTATCGTAGCGCGATCTGCCAGAGGCAGGTCAGTCAATCCAGGGCCGAAATATTCTACAAATTTGCCGACAACGCCTTGTTTACGCAGCATTTGTGTTAAATAAAGCACGAGATCGGTGGCGGTTATACCTTCGCGCAGTTTGCCAGATAATTTAACACCGATGACTTCCGGGATCACCATGGAAATGGGTTGTCCCAGCATGGCAGCTTCTGCTTCAATGCCGCCTACACCCCAGCCTAGCACTCCTAAGCCGTTAATCATGGTGGTATGGCTGTCGGTGCCGACTAAAGTATCGGGGAAAGCGAGGAATCGGCCGTTGGCGTTTTGAGTTGACCAGATGCCTTTGGCCAAATATTCCAGATTGACTTGATGGCAGATGCCGGTATCTGGCGGCACGACGTTGAAATTATTGAAAGCTTTTTGTCCCCAGCGTAGAAATTCGTAACGTTCAAAATTACGTTGCATTTCCAATTCGGCATTTATTTTCATGGCGTCTTTGCTGTTAAACGCATCCACCTGTATTGAATGATCGATGACCAAATCGACAGGGGATAAAGGATTAATACGTTCTGGGTCCCCGCCTAGATTTTTGATCGCATCGCGCATGGCGGCTAGATCGACAATAGCGGGGACTCCGGTAAAATCTTGCATTAACACTCGCGTTGGACGGTAGGCGATTTCATGATCGGAATATTTTTCGTTGAGCCATTGTGCCATGGCATGGATATCCTGGCGGGTGACGCTTTCGTCATCTTCAAAACGCAGTAAGTTTTCCAGTAAAATTTTTAAGGTAAAAGGTAATCTGGATGCACCGTGGAGGCCTTCGGCTTCCGCAGCGGCTAAGCTAAAGTATTCATATTCCGTGGCGTTTACTTTCAAGGTACGGCGGGTATTAAAAGAATCTTTTGACATGTCAGATGTTCTCCTTATTAAATGCCGAGAAAGTATCAGGCTGTAAGTGCGGTGATATGGATATTGATTTTTGAGCTAATAGAGTTAGCGATAAAACAATGTTTATGAGCGCTTTCTTGCAATTTTTGTATTTGGTTATTATCGGGTTGTTCTTCAAATAAGATTTCTGGATGCAATTGGATTTCAACGACACACATAGCACCTTGCGCATTATTGCCGATTTTTCCTATGGCTTTGTCGGTGTAACTTTTGATTTTGTAGCGCTGTTTGCTGGCAATGGCGAGAAGGGTATGCATGTAACAAAAGGACAGGGCGGCGACGAATAACTCTTCTGAATTGGTAAAGCGGGAATCGCCATAATAAAGGGAAGGATTGGAAACTAGGAGGGTTTCACCGCCACTAAAAGTTAAAGTGGCATCGCGGTTATAGGTTTCATAGATGAAATCTGTTGTCGTTCTTTGCCATGCTAGGGTGGTTTTGGTTAAGTTTTCTTGGGGATGGGCGTGACTGATGGTGGTCGTCCAGGCGGGCGGATCGCTGGCTGGAAATGATTCTTCAATGGCTTCATCAATGGATTTTTGCGTGGAGGCGACTTTTTTTTGCCAGACGGAATCGTCACTGGATGGTTTTTGGGGGTGATTCATGGTGTTACTTCCTTATAAGGTAGCACTTCGACTTACTACTAGATTATTACTACGTATTGTCTAGAATAGCATATAAAAATTTAGCCACCAAGATTAGGGTGGCCTGTGTTCTATGCTCGAGAAACTTCATGACTATAAAAATTCTATCCAGCAGTAGTGTGCTTCCCAAGCGGATTGTCACTAACTTTGATTTAGCTAAACAAGTCGATACTTCGGATGAATGGATTCAAAAAATGACGGGGATCAGGCAACGTCATATCTTGAGTGAAGATGAGACGTTTTTGGACTGTACGGTGGAAGCTGCGCGATTGGCTATAGAGAAAGCCAAACTTTCACCTGAAGACATAGATGCCATTGTCATCAGCACCAGCACGCCTTGGCAAATCATGCCGAGTACTGCGGCGATTGTGCAAGGATTATTGGGGATTACGCAGTGCATTGCTTTTGACTTGCAAGCCGCTTGCGGTGGTTTTATGTATGCCTTATACAATGCCTGGTGTTTTATGCAGGCGGATAAAAAAATTCGCCGTACTTTGGTGATGGGGTGTGAGGCGCTGTCAAAAGTCATTGATTGGCGCGATCGAACCACTTGTGTTCTATTTGGTGATGGTTTTGGTGCATTGGTATTAGAACGTGATGATGCAGAAGATGGCAAGGGGATACTGCACTGCACCATCAGCTGTGATGGTGCAGGTCGCCAAGACTTGGAGGTACCTTGGGGCATAGGACGGGGTTATGCCGAGCTGGAAACGGCCAATCGCCATATGTTAATGAATGGCCGCGAAGTCTATAAAAATTCAGTGAATTATTTTGTGTCATTGATTAAAGACACTTTGGCGGAAAACAATTTACAAGAACACGACATAGCTTGGGTAATTCCGCATCAGGCGAACATACGTATTATCCATGCGGTTGCAGAGCGCATGAATATTCCTCATGAGCGTTTTGTCATCACTTTGCAGCAGCATGGTAATACTTCAGCCGCTTCGATTCCATTGGCGTTTGATTCAGCGGTTAAATCTAACAAAATTTCGGCGGGGGACTTAGTTTTATTGGTTGGATTTGGCGCAGGTTATACTTGGGGAACGGCGTTGATTTCTGTTTAGGAACTTTTTAAAGGAAATTCCTTTAAAAATGAATCATGGGAGAATTTGAATGGCACAACCTAGAGTGGAAATAATCAATTCAAGGAATGCTCAACATCAGGATAAGCATCTGCTAAGAAATAAAGACTTAAACGAGTTATATCATAGAAATTTTAAATTACAGTATGAAAATAACTTGGGTAAGTTATATTTGGGTGATTCCATAGAATGGCTCTCATCTTTACGGTCGGAAAGCGTTGATTTAGTTTTTGCAGACCCACCATATAATATTAAAAAAGCAGATTGGGATAGCTTCGACAGTCAAGATGAATATCTAAATTGGTCTATCCAGTGGATTAGAGAAGCTTCCAGAGTGCTAAAATCTACGGGATCATTATATATTTGTGGATTTTCTGAAATATTAGCTGATTTAAAGTATCCGGCATCAAAGTATTTTGAGGGATGTCGTTGGCTTATTTGGCATTATAAAAATAAAGCCAACCTGGGTAATGATTGGGGAAGATCACATGAAAGCATTATTCATTTGCGTAAATCAAAAAAATTTAAACTCAATATTGATGATGTAAGAATCCCCTATAGCGCACATACTCTTAAATATCCCTCTCATCCTCAAGCAAAAAGCAGTATGTATGGAAAAGGAGGGGCTACGAAAAAACAAAATGTTTGGTCCCCTAACCCCAAAGGAGCAAAGCCAAAAGATGTAATAGATATACCAACAACCTGCAATGGCATGGAAGAAAAAACGCCGCATCCTACTCAGAAGCCAGAAGAATTAATTAGAAAATTTGTTTTATCTTCCTCAAATGAAGGTGACCTAGTCATTGATCCATTTTCTGGTTCTGGTACAACATTAGTTGTTTCTGAACAACTCAATAGATATTGGCTGGGATGTGACCTTAATGAAGATTATAATAAATGGGCAATCAGGAGAATAAAAAATTGTCGGAATCTAACCAAAGAGGAGTGGATAGAGTTTGATCGCAAGACTGCCGAACGCAGGGAATCAATACGATGAAATTGGAAGAATTGGTACAATTTGCAATAAATAAGAAAAATTTTCTATCTATTCATGATTATATTGATTTTTATTACAAATATTTGTGTTTTATTAAAGATGGCTTTCAAGCAGAAATAATTTCGCAAAATGAAAACCACTATTGCTTTTATCAATACAAGAAAGATGGAAATTATAATATAACAAGGCCAATTAATTCTAACTTAATGTATAAAGCAGAAGAATTTCTTGTAAATTCAAGTAAAGCTTTAGAAGCACTACACCAGTTGCGAGAAGAACAAAATGCAAATGAAGATTTTCGCATACATTTAATACGCACTATTTACACAATTCTGCAATCAATTGGCGCGACATTAGATGCTTTGCCATCTGGAAAATCTAATCAAGCACGCAAAGTGAATGGTGATTTGTTTGAGATGTTAATACGTCTGCTAATAACTTATTTAAAAGTTGATTGTGTATCAGGAACATTTCAGGTTAAGGTTAAAGATGATAATGGAGTTGTTTTGTTTCCAACTAGTTATCAACATGATTTGTTAATGAGAAAAGAAGGGAAATTAAAGGTAATAGGTTCTGTCAAAACATCTAGCAAAGATCCTAGATAAAATCTTTTTGGACAAACTTCTCTATAGTAAATTAACTGGTACAGCGCTTCCCCATATCGCTATTTTTTTAAATGATGTACAAAGGAAAAAATCCAACAAATCTAATAGATATGGAATAAATGCAACTTTCCTTCCGGGTCATTTTAAAGCCTATACTGTAAAATTAAATGCATTAGATGGCGTTTATTACTGTGATATTCGTCCAAATATGGTTGAAGACCATTTTCTTGCAAAGTATATTTCTACAATAGATAAATTTTTTTATGATGATCTATGGTCATTGTTGCACAAAAGAGAATTAAAAGAAATTGTAGTTGAAAAATCGAGTATTTGAAAAATAAAAAATAGTTGTTTGCTGACGCTCAGAATTTACTGGGTAGTTAAACTTAAGAGGTATTTAATGAAGACCAACGTAAATTATTTGCCCTCTAATAAGCAAAAAGAACTTGCGGATATAGTGAGAACTATCAGGGAAATTTTTATACCGGAGATGATAGTTTTGTTTGGTAGTTACGCGCGGGATAAATGGATAGAAGATAAGTACGACGAAGACCACTATCGCTATCAAAGTGACTTTGATATTTTGGTTATTGTTAACACACGCAGCGAGTCGGCTCAAGCCAAGCTGGAGCGTGATATAGAAGATAAAATTGAGAAAAATGAGGATATTAAAACACCGGTATCTGTTATTGTGCATGATATTGACTTTGTCAATAGACGTTTAAGTAAAGCGCAATTTTTTTTTACTGATATAAAAAAAGAAGGGGTTCTGTTATATGATTCTGGTCAGTTTCAATTGAAGGAAGCCAAGGAGTTGTCGCCCAGTGAAAGAAAAAAATTTGCACGAGAAGATTTTGATTATTGGTTTTCAAGTGCAAGTAGACTGCTTGAAACTTTTCAAATAAAATTGCTTAAAAAATATTATGCGGATGCTGCGTTTGAATTGCATCAAGCAGTAGAACGTTTATATTCAGGAATTCTGTTAGTTTTTACTCGTTATAAACCTAATACCCATGATTTAGCAATTTTAAGAAAGTTAGCTAATTCAGTTGATTATCGGTTGACACACATTTTTCAATTAGATAATACAGAAAGTAAAAGACTATTTAAATTACTTAAAAAAGCGTATGTAGAAGCACGTTATAAACCTAATTATCTCATTACTCATGAAGAGTTAGTGCAATTGTATCAACAAGTTGAAGAATTAAAAAAGCTTGGCGAGTTAATTTGCCAAGAAAAAATTGATAGTTTTGTGTGAGTACCTAGTCGTTGGCATCATTCCTAGGCATTTTCAATTTTTTACCCCAAGTCCATATTGCATACACAACCGTACCCCAAAACACATAAACCAAAACCAAAAAATAAAATGAAAATGTGGTTAAGTAGCGAAGTGCGGTAATAATTAATATTCCTTCTAGTAAGTTCAGTAAGGCTAACATCGTTAATGCCAAGACTAAGTAATTGGTATTTGAGAAGGCGCGCCAAACATCAGGTAGCAGAAAAAGAATACCTAACATCAGCAAGGCTACAAAAACATAACCATTCATTATCAGGAAGGGATAAAATAAAAAGCCCACATTGATGCCGTAGTTAGATTGAAAATGCGCGACTAGACCTTTAATGATGCCGCTGGTGATGGTATAAATTTTTAAATGATAAACAGCCAGCATCTCCTTGGTGTTGTTTTTCCATAAAAGAAAATAATATTTTGAGATCGCTTGGTCGTAGGCGTTGGTGTAAAGGATATGGACTTGGGGATTGATTTCTTGTGCAAATTTCAGATTATTTTTATCGTTCCATCTAATTCCCAGCTGTTTGGCAAAAGCGTTGGGTGGATCATTCAGGCCTAAGACCAACATATGCACGACGGGGTGAGTTTTATTCGTGGCATGCGGGCCCAATTCAATCGCGGTTAGCCAAGTAAATACCAGGATAATGATGCATTTAGCTACGAGCAAAGTGATGATTGCACTTTTCGATTTCGCTTTGCGTATTAAAAAAATGCAGTAAAGAATCATGATAAAAAGCAGAGCAAATAATTCTGACGAGCGGGCGTAATATAACCAGAATTCGAGGCTGGTGACGGCGATTAGGAATAAAATATGGGGAAGAAATTTTTGATAAAAGCCAAAGCGTGCTGATAATCCATAAAGTGCTAGAATTGCCAGTATGCAAGGTAGCACAAAACCGTGTACGTCAATTGCCAGCATTAAAGTATTGACGTTAATGAGAATGGCTAGAAACGTCACGACCCAGACGCTAGGCCAACGAATGCCGATGCTGAGTAAATAAAAACTAAATACCCCAATCAATGCAATTTGTAATACGACGCAGAACATCCACAGTTGTTTGAGTGTAATGTTGCCAAATAAAAGCATGGCTGTGCGGTCAAGCCAATATAATGGCAAGCCTTCTTCCACTTCATGATTGTTGAGGGTTTTTACTGCAGAGGCGATATCTAAAATATTATGCCCGCAGTAATCAGGTAATGCGGGGTTAGTCAGTTTAGGTATATCGAAGAGTCGTATATTGAGATCCAGTGGTTTTCCTGCCAATTTTCTGATATTCGGATCAATAAAGTGCTGAGTATGACAGAGGTTGGCATTGATGGCGGCGGATAGTTGGTACAGCGTATTTGCATAAATTAAGGTGACTTTGTTGGGGGTGATGTTAGCGTGTAAGATGGCGGAGGAGGTTAACAGAATGAGCAATGACAAGAGTAGGGATTTAGCAGCAGAGAGTTTTTTTCCGATCATCCATGAAAATAACTGCATATAAATGGCCTGTTAAAGAGATATTAGTTAGCATCTCCTTCTCCCCTTGTGGGCTAGGGTATGCACACAAATAACTAGTGGCTCAATCCTTCTCCCCTTGTGGGAGAAGGTGCCCGAAGGGCGGATGAGGGGTGTGCGTGCAGTAGCTCTTACTAAAAGCCAATCCAAACTCACCCTCTCATCCGCCCTAGCGGGCACCTTCTCCCACAAGGGGAGAAGGGAAGTATTAGTTTTTTTATTTAAACCACAATATTCACCAATTTCTTTGGTACCACAATAATCCTTTTAGGCACCTTATCAGCAAGATGCTGTTGAATACGCGGGTCTGCCAGTGCCAAAGATTGAATCAACTCTTCATTAGCGGCAGCGGGAACATTGATACTACAACGTAATTTTCCATTCACTTGCACCACCAGATTGATAGTGTCAGTTTGTAAGGCGCTAGTATCCACAACCGGCCAGCTGGATTGCAGAATATCTTCGCCATAACCTAAACTTTGCCACAGATGATGACTGATATGTGGTGTGATCGGCGCTAGGATAGAAAGCAGAATGCCAAGCCCTTCATGAATCACGCCGAAGTTTTCAACATTAGCAGGAATATCAGTCAATATATTCAGTAATTTCATCGCCGCAGAAACTACCGTATTCAGTTGTAAACGCTCCATATCTTGACTGGCTTGTTGCAAGATTGCATGGATAGCCTTGCGCCAGCTTTTGTGTTCTTCAGTGAGCGTTTTATCTAACAGTGGCTGTGCGGGTTGAGAACGGATAAATTCTCCCACTTGTTGTGCATAAGCCCAAAGACGTTTTAAGTAGCGATAAGAACCTTCCACCCCACTGTCTGACCATTCAAGTGACTGTTCAGGCGGAGAAGCAAAAATAGTGAATAACCGCACCGTATCTGCGCCGTATTGCGCTATTAAATCCCGCGGTGATACGGTATTACCTTTAGACTTAGACATTTTCGCGCCATTTTTCAGCACCATACCTTGGGTCAAGAGATGCGTAAACGGTTCATTGCCCTTAATCAAGCCTTCATCGCGCAGCACTTTGTAAATAAACCGCGAATACAACAGATGTAATACGGCGTGTTCAATACCGCCGATATATTGATCTACAGGCAACCAATAGTTGGCACGCTCATCCAGCATGGCTTTGGGTTGGTCAGGGCAGGTATAGCGCGCGTAATACCAGGAAGATTCCATAAAAGTATCAAAGGTATCGGTTTCACGTGTGGCGTGCGAACCACAGTGGGGGCAGGTTGTTTCGTAAAATTCCGGCAGCGATTTTAAGGGTGAAACTGGGGCATCCAGGGTAATGTTATCAGGCAGTACTACGGGTAAATCTTTATCAGGGACTGGCACTATACCGCAGTGTTGACAGTAAATAATGGGGATAGGTGTACCCCAGTAACGTTGCCTTGAGATACCCCAGTCACGTAGCCGGTAGTGCACTTGGCGTTGGCCGTGGCCATGCTGCGTCAAATGGTCAATAATGGCTTTAAAGCCTTCTTCCGTCGTCAGGCCATCAAATGTGCCAGAGTTAAATAAAATCCCCGATTGCGTGAATGCGCTTTGGGTAAAATCCCAGACAGCATTTTGCGGTTTGATCACCTGCTTAACAGGTAAGTCATAAAGTTTGGCAAATTCAAAATCGCGTTCATCATGCGCTGGCACGGCCATCACTGCACCGGTGCCGTATTCCATCAGCACATAGTTAGCCACCCAAATGGGAATTTCCTGACCGGTAATGGGGTGAATGGCACGGAATAGGGTATCTAAGCCTTGTTTGGGTAGTGTAGCCAGTTCGGATTCAGCGGTTTTGGTATGTTGGTGTTCAGATAAAAATTGTTTGATGGCTGGATTTTTTTCAGCAGCTGCCAGCGCTAAGGGATGCTCTGGCGCCACTGCCAGATAAGTCACGCCGAGCAAAGTATCAGGCCGAGTGGTATAAACTTGTACCAGTTGATCGGAATTCTTAACATCAAAACGAATCGCTATACCTTCAGAGCGTCCGATCCAATTCTCCTGCATGGTGCGTACTTGCAGAGGCCATCCGGGCAAATGCTTTAATTCGCTAAGTAATTCTTCAGCATAATGGGTGATTTTGAGGAACCACTGCGGTATTTCGCGTCGCTCTACCAATGCCCCCGATCGCCAGCCACGACCATCGATGACTTGTTCATTGGCTAGCACGGTGTTATCCACCGGATCCCAGTTGACCACAGAAAGTTTGCGATAAGCCAAACCTTTTTTGTACAAACGGGTAAATAACCATTGCTCCCAACGATAATAATCAGGACTGGCAGTCGTTAATTCCCGTTGCCAATCGATGGCGAAGCCCAACTGTTGTAATTGCGCCCGCATTTCACCGATATTTTGGTAAGTCCATTGGGAAGGGGCGACTTTATGCTTTAAAGCGGCATTTTCCGCCGGTAAGCCAAATGCATCCCAGCCCATGGGTTGCAGCACATTTTTACCGCGCAAACGTTGATAGCGGGCAATGGCGTCCCCTATGGTGTAATTGCGCACATGCCCCATATGCAGTTCGCCGCTGGGGTAGGGTAGCATGGAAAGGCAGTAGAATTTTTCTTTATTTTTATCTTCTTTGGCATTAAAGACGCTATGTTTAGCCCAGTAATCTTGAGCCGCTTGTTCAATTATGTTGGGTTGGTAGGTTTTTTCCATGGGGGGTCTTTAAGAGTTAGTTTTTTTAAGAGTCAGGCCTATTGGGGCAATACAGTGCTATTGAGGGCGCACAGTACTATGGTGCAAGCCAATTTTATAGTATACTCCCCAAACGATAAATTTGTCAGCATATCAATCCGTGCGCCTGCAATAACTTGCTCAATCAATGGAATGAGCCATGTCCTTTCTTAAAATGGAGCTTGCCAATACCTTAAATGGTCAGCAAATTAATCTGCCTATGTCTCAACAATCTAAAGCTACCCTATATCCAGTACTCACAGCAGAAGCCTTACTAGCCCATCCCAAGCGGCGTTTAGTCTTAGAAAAAATCAAAAAAGACTGCGGCTTAGAGCTGCGTTATTACCAAATGTGCTATGAGCCGCTTATTTTGCACTTTTTAGAATTAGTGCAAGCCTTGCCATTTCAGATTAACGGCGGTCCTGGGACGTTAATGGATTATGGTTTGGAACGAGCGGAATTAATGGTACAAACCTATAAAGAAGAAGCAGGCAATAAATTTGATGCCAAACATGCTTATGCCGTGATTATTGCTGCGCTGTTGCAAGATGTAGGTCGAATTACCAGTAACCAGAAAGTGATTATTTCTGATCGCGGGGGTAATTTCATCGCTTATTGGACACCTTTTGAAGGTTCTCTCGTCGGCAAGGGTGATTTTTACCGAGTACGTTTTTTTGAAAATCAATGGGTCACTTTGGCTAAAGAAGTGACGACACTTTTGGCGCGTCAGATTATTCCAGCGATTGGTCTTATTTGGCTGGGACAGGATAATCGCGTGCTGCAGTCACTGTTATGTGCATTAAATGGTGAGAAGAGCGGCGGTGGTGATATTTTTAATTGGCTGCAATTAGTCAATAAACGTTGGCAAAACCGTCCACCCAAAGAGCATTTGCCGCCCTTGCGTGTCGATAGCATTACCCCACAGGAAACTGAAATTGGCGAAGCTTTTTTAGGATGGTTAAACCAAGGCTTGCAGAATGGCTCTATATTAGTCGACACACCTGAAGCCTGTGTGTATAAACTGAATAATGGTGGGATATTTTTAGAATGCCCTAGAATTTTTAAGTATTTTTGTGATGCTTACGGTGAACGTATTGATTGGATTGTGCCTTGTAAACAGTTCATCGCTTTGGGGTTGACTACCACAACAGTAGGCACTTTGCAGTTTACGCAATTTTATTTTAAATATACCAAAAAACCTCCTGAGCCGAGTCAGATGGCTTATATTTTTCAAAACCAGAATAAGCAGCGTTCGGCATTTCAAATCGCAGCTAAGCCCAAAGTCCGTCAGCCTATGATTCGTGAAGGTTTGGTTATTCCACCAGAAAATACCGGTTTAATTTATGGGAATATTGCTGAATTGCAACAAGTGGTTGAGTTGCAACCGGTTGAATCAATTACCAATCAGCAATTAGCACAACATGATTTGACTTTGTTGCAGCAGCAGCATGATGCGATTAAAAATTTTACGCAGAGTAGGACTTCATAAATATAGATTGATTGCGAAAAATCCTCCCCTTGCTGGCCACAAGGGAAGGTTAAATTTAATTAATCACGATTGCCGGAAAAGGCGCCAAGAATGTTGAGCAGACTGGTGAATAAGTTGAAAAGCGCAATATAGATGGAAATAGTTGCCATAATATAGTTCTGTTCACCGCCATTCATGATTTGACTGGTATGAAATAAAATCAAGCCAGAACTCAATAGGGCAAAAGCCGCAGATACCACTAATGACAATATCGGCATGCTGAATATGGCGCCAGCGATACCTGCTATGAAAGCCACCAAAATAGCTGCGAATAAAAATCCGCCCAAATAGCTAAAGTCTTTGCGCGAAGTTAAAACATAAGCTGAAAGCGCCAGGAATATGACACCTGTCGCGCCAAGGGCTGTCATGATGATTTGGCCGCCGTTGGCAAATGTATGTAAGAAGCTGTTTAATAAAGGCCCTAGGGTATATCCCATAAAACCGGTGAAAGCAAAAGCGGCGACGATACCCCAGACACTATTGCGTAATGCCGTGACTAAGTAGAGTAAGCCGAACATGCCGACTAATGTGACGATTAAGCCTGGGCCTCTGGTGTTGCTAGCCATAGCAAAAGCTGCGGTGGCTGCACTAAAGAGTAGCGTCAAGCTAAGGAGAAAATAAGTATTTCTTAAGACTGAGTTGGTAGCTAAAATAGATTGCTGCGATCGAGTGACGGCAGTATTTTTAGATTGCATTTGTCGTTAACTCCAATGGTTGTACCAGATTGCATTATACCATAAATAAAGCTTTGGTTGTTAACTGAATTGGCCAATTTCTGTGTAAAAATGCCAAGGAGGTTGCGTTGTGCCTGATGTATTGTATACTCTTTACCCACCAGTCGGAGAGGTGGCTGAGCGGTCGAAAGCGGCGGTCTTGAAAACCGTTGAGGGGCAACCCCCCTCCCAGGGTTCGAATCCCTGCCTCTCCGCCAAGTAAAAATTAGAACCAGGATAACAACGCGAAAAATTCGGGATTTGGTTGAGTGTTTTGGTAAATTAATATAAAATAATTGCAATGTTTTGATGATTTTGCGTAATTGGCGAGTCGTTGCAGTTTTGTAAAGATTGCAATTATCACCTTGGTTTTATCTATAGATAAGGAAACTAACTTGCAACCTGATATCCGTGTCCTTTTAGTAGACGACCACGACCTGGTGCGTGCTGGAATCAAACGTGTTTTAACGGATGTTCCTTACATTAAAGTCGTCGGCGAAGTTAATTCCGGTGAAGAAGCTGTGCGTGTTGCGCCCGAACTGAAACCGGAAGTGGTGTTACTTGATTTTAAAATGCCTAAAATGGATGGGCTGGAAACGACGCATGCGCTATTAGCGATAGATCCTAATCTTAAGATATTAATGGTCAGTGTTTGTCTTGATGAATTATTACTGCCTAAATTATTTAAAGAAGGTGTGGCTGGCTACTTCAGTAAAAATTGCAGCGTTGAGGAAATGATAAAAGCCATTAAGGTGGTACATGAAGGCCAGCGTTATATTAGCCCAGCTTTGACCCAGCAATTGGGCTTAAAAAGCCTAGATTCAGGTGATTTGTTTATTTTTGATGTATTGTCTGAGCGGGAATTGCAGGTGGTTTTGATGATTGTCGACGGTCTGACTATTCATGAAATTTCTGATAAATTAGGGATCAATCGCAAAACGATCAACAGTTACCGCAGCCGATCTTTTCAAAAACTCAATGTTAAAAATGATGTTGAGTTAACCTTGCTGGCAGCGCGGCAAGGATTAATAGAAAATTCCAACCAATAAATCCTGCAAAATGAGTGCTTTTGATCCTAAGGCATTTATAGAAACACTGCCCACCCGTCCTGGCATTTATCAAATGATGAATGCGCAAGGCCAGGTATTATATGTAGGCAAGGCACGAAATCTTAAAGACAGGGTCAGCAGCTATTTTCGTGCAGGTGCATTGGATACCAAAACCATAGCCCTAGTACAGAAAATAGATCATATGACCGTAACGGTAACGCATAGTGAGAACGAAGCGTTACTGTTAGAAAGTAATCTCATCAAGAAATTACGCCCGCGTTATAACATCCTGCTCCGTGATGACAAATCTTATCCCTATTTATTTCTTTCAGCACATCGTGATTTTCCGCGCTTGACATTCCATCGCGGACCCGAACGTGAGAAGGGTGAGTATTTTGGACCCTATCCCAGTGCGGCTGCAGTGCATGAAACTTTAGATGTGCTACAAAAATTGTTCAAAATTCGCCAATGTAGCGATCCTTTTTTCAAGAGTCGTACCCGCCCCTGTCTGCAATATCAAATTAAACGCTGTACTGCGCCTTGTGTCGGTTATGTCGATGTGGCTGCCTATCAGGAGGATGTACAGCGTACTCGCCTATTTTTGCGGGGCAAAAATGAAGCGGTTATGCAAGAGCTGATAAACAAAATGGAGCAAGCCGCTTCACGTTTAGAATTTGAGGCTGCGGCACATTTACGCGATACGATCAATATCATGCGTCAAATGCAAGCGCGGCAGGCGATTAGCACGGATGAGGGCGATGTAGATGTGATTGCTGTGACTAGCCGTGAAGGGGCGGTCTGTATAGAAGTGCTCTATATTCGCAATGGCCGGTTGTTGGGTAATAAATCTTTTTTTCCTAAGGCTCCGAAAGAAGCAAGAGAGGAAGAAGTTCTAACTTCTTTTCTGCCACAATATTACTTAAGCGCACAACGCGGTGAGTCTTTTCCCGATCGTATTTATGTCAACCTGCCTTTGGCGGATGGCCAGTGGATAATAGAAGCATTGAGTGAACAATGGCAACGCAAAGTAGTCATGACCGTGCCAACACGCGGATTCCCAAAACAATGGATCAATATGGCATTGCTGAATGCCCGCCACTCTTTAGTCAATCATCTGTCTAGCCAGCTCAATTATTATCAATGGCTGGAAGCTTTACAAAAAGCCTTCAAATTGCCAGGTCTGCCGCAGCGTTTAGAATGTTTTGATATCAGCCATACAATGGGAGAGGCTACCGTCGCCTCTTGTGTGGTCTTTGGAACGGAAGGTCCCATTAAAGATGATTACCGCCGCTTTAATATCCGGGATATTCAGCCAGGTGATGATTATGCAGCCATGCAGCAGGCGTTGGAGCGGCGTTATACCCGCATAAAAGCGACGGGGGGTGAGGTGCCGGATATTCTTATTATTGATGGTGGTAAAGGCCAGCTATCTGTAGCTGAACAGGTATTGGAAGAACTGCAAGTGGTTGGAGTGACACTGTTGGCTGTCGCCAAAGGACCTACGCGTAAGCCAGGGTTAGAGACTATTTTTCTATCCGGCCATACACAACCTTGGCACTTTGAACCTGATTCTGTAGTTTTGCATTTGATACAACGCATTCGCGATGAAGCGCATCGGTTTGCCATTACGGGCCACCGTCAGCAACGTGCGAAAGCGCGTACCACTTCACCCTTGGAAGCTGTGCCAGGAATCGGTCCCACTCGTCGGCGTGAAATATTGAAACATTTTGGCGGTTTGCAGGGTGTGATGCGCAGTAGTGTTGCGGAATTGGCTAAAGTTCCGGGTATTAGTTTGGATTTAGCCCAGCGGTTGTATGATAGTTTGCATGGGGAGTAGGGGGGTTATAGTGCTTAGCTTGATTTCTATGCTTATTAAGGGAAGAAGAGCAGCTATTCATAAACTCCTAGCCAATCAATTGCAAAAATGCCTACATCTAAAGCTTTTAAATCCACTTAAGTCATTGGTAGAATAGTCCCATGACTATACCCAATATCCTCACATTCATCCGTATCCTCATCATTCCCATCTTCGTGGTATTTTTCTATTTGCCTGTTCCTTGGGGGCATACCGTAGCCGCTATTCTATTCGCTATCGCAGCCATCACAGACTGGCTGGATGGCTATTTGGCGCGATATTTAAAGCAAGGCAGCCGCTTTGGCACTTTTTTAGACCCAGTGGCTGATAAACTGGCAGTAGCTGTAGCTTTAGTGCTGATCGCAGGTGAAATGGGATCAGCTTATGTCGCTATTCCTGCCGCAATCATCGTGGGGCGCGAGATTGTTATCTCCGGTTTACGAGAATGGATGGCAGAAATTGGTAAACGTACCAGCGTAAAAGTCAGTTCAATCGGGAAATTCAAAACAGTCGTGCAGATGTTATCGCTGATTATATTGGTGTTGTACAAGCCCAGCGGTTTGCTGTTAGTGAAGGTTATAGGCTTGGTTTTATTATATATAGCAGTGCTATTAACCCTATGGTCAATGATAATGTATCTAAAAGCTGCATGGACAGACTTGACTTTATCTACAAATAAAGAATAATACACATCCTCCAGATGAGATTGACTGGAGTCAAAGATTCTACAATACCTATAAATCTAAAAGCGGGAATAGCTCAGTTGGTAGAGCACAACCTTGCCAAGGTTGGGGTCGCGAGTTCGAGTCTCGTTTCCCGCTCCAGTATCTTTTTCAAAATGCTTTGGGTCTTTCCCAATTTAGGGGGCACTTCATCAACCACATAACACTCTAACTCGTAATCGGTAGTTTTCAAAATTTTTAAATCCATACGCACGTCTTTGAATCAACTTCATCTTGCGATGGAACCCTTCTGTTATTCCATT
>DASZWJ010000012.1 GCA_035546635.1 Gammaproteobacteria bacterium | reverse complement strand
GTTCGCCATACCAACTCCCTAGCACTTTCCCGGCTTGTGGCTGCCAGGAGAAGGTTCCTCTCGCGATTTACCTCCCACGCTTTAGGCGTTTTGTTACATTGTCAGAGTCGCTCTTTATTCAGACCCCTAGGGTCACCTAGTGGTATAGGTGGTTTTCAACCTGACGGTGAAAACAGCTCCTTTGTGCAGCCTCATGTCGCACACTCGTCCACATATCCACAGGTGATATGGGTGTTGTAGAGACTTACAAGATTAATCATGGTGGGAAATCATGGCCAGGACGGCGCGCTGTTTTTCTTCTGGTAACGCCTGAAAAGCTTCTAACAGCGTTCTCTCTTTTTCAGTTAACGCCTGTAATGCTTGACTGCGGGTGATTTTATTTTTGGCGAGAGTGGATTCGATCTTATCGGCTGATTTCTGTATCTGCGCTGCCTGCTGACGGATAAGGGCAAACTCATTCGTAACGTTCGCCGGTTCCAGCAATAAACTTTTCTGAAGCCGATCGATGATTTCAGCCGTGATGGAGCCTGCATGACCTTTTTTAACCAGCGTGTCTAAAGCCTCCCGAATTTCTTTGGGAAGACGCAAGGTCATGCGGATGGGGTCGTGTTTAGTAGCCATAAAAATATTATGGCATTTCTCAAAACTAAAGTATTGACATCAATAATGTGTCTTATATATGATTAATAGACACTTTAAATATGTCTATATGCTGTTTAAAGTTGTCTGTATCAATAATCAGCAGGAGTCATTTATGGTTAGCCGCAGCCTCGATCAATTAACTCAGTTAATTGCGCAACAAATGGATTCCCAGGAATTGCTTGGGGAAAATCTTACCAAAGCCAGCCTGCTCACTGAAATAATTCTGGAGCGTAAATTGTTAAATTACCCGTCAGCCGTTTTGCTTCCTTATTTTTGGGCGGTACACGATTATCTGAGCATGGCAATAGATCTGCATGAAACGGCTACTTGTGACCTGACCAGACTGATGGGTAAAGCCTTAGCAGAGAAACACTATGAGTGCTAATCAAACTTTGATGTGTGTCCAAAATGCGCAACAGCTTCATGCGGATATCCTTCACTTAAATGAAGCACTGGCGAAAAAGGTCTGTGACTACCCCGAGCATGAGCAGCTTTGCAGCATACGCGAAAAACTCAGCATTATGAAAGTCTACCTGGATGAGGCGCTGGATGATCTGCAATCGCGCCAGGAAATTAAGGCTCGATTTAAACATGAAGCCGCGTTATTTCCTTGGGTAGTCATAGGTACATTCTTGGGTGCATTTTTGGGCACGCACTTCCATTAAAGAACTAAAACCGTTAGGCACTCTCTGTTGATAAGCGAATGCTTGTCAACAGAGAGTGCCGTGGAGGCAGATATAATCTATTGAAATGATTTAGCTTTTTCTGATTTTTCAACAGTGAAATAGCCTGTGAAATAAAAGTTGAATGGGTAAATTCAGAACAAGAATGCTATTGATTTTCATAATGTGACTGATAACATGAGCGAATGGGTCGTTGATCTGTCCGACTGTAACGACAGATTTAGGGTAAGCGTAGCTGCGATGAAATATCCTTACTCACATGAAAATGGCTCGCGGCCGTACCTGCAATTCACCGTTGCGGGGATTCTACTTGTACTTCTGATGATGATCCAATGGCTCATCATTTCTACTGGATCAACGGATGAACTCCGTTCTTGCAGTCAGCATTGCTGGCTGGCAAGTCTACTGGATATAGCCCACCACTGTGTAGGTTTTTACACGGACTGGCAGGGTTCATGAAGGTGTTCTTCACACCTGCATTTCTTTTTTCAATTCGTGCGCGTTAAACCTTAAAGTTTACTGCTCTTTGTCGGGCGCTTTTCAGCGTTTGCAAGATCAGTCGGCGCATAACAGGAAATTCTCTGTGGTGGCAGCAGAGGGATTATTTTCTGGACTCCAATTGCATGTTGTAACTTGACTGGCGGAATACCGCTACCCTTTGAGGGACTGTGACTATGGCAGAAATGTCGTACTACAGTGTCAGTTAACACTCACGTACTGCCATGAACAAGCATCTTTTTAAGGAAAACCATGTATGAACTGGAAAATCACATTGCAAAACATCATCAAGCAACACAACAAGACCGCAGCCGTGGGTGGCAAAGCCGTGAGCTTTGCCACCCAGGATGCCCGACAGGAAATACTCTGGCTGGGATTTAAAGAATTACGCACCTTAGGATTTAAGCTGGATAATGTCCGCGGGTTTAAAGAGCGACATATAATGGCATTGGTGCAAGGTTGGGAAACCAGAGGTCTATCTGCCTCAACTATCCAGAATCGCGTCAGCATATTCAGGACGTTCGCGGAATGGATTGGTAAAAAGGGAATGGTGCGTCGTTCTGAGAACTATGTTAAAAACCCAGATAGTGTGATTCGACATCTGGTTACCCAAACTGATAAAACCTGGAGCGGACAGGGAATCTCTTTGGAAGATAAGTTAGCCACCATCCAAAAGCAGGATTGCCACATTGCCATTCAACTAAAGCTGCAACGTGCCTTCGGGCTTAGAATGAAAGAAGCTGCGCTGCTAAAACCTCATGGCGCGGATAAAGGCGCCTATTTGGCGGTTAACTGGGGAACCAAGGGAGGCCGTGACCGAATTATTCCGGTAGTAACGGACCATCAACGGGAAGTGCTGGCAGAAGCCAAGAGGCTAGCAATTAAACCCAATGATTCCATGACCCCGAATTGGTATAATTTCAAGCAATGGCGGAACCACTATTACTATGTGTGCCAGAAGAGCGGTATCAGCCGTCAAGAGGGAATTACTAGCCACGGATTACGGCATGAACGGCTGAACGAAATCTACCAGGAAATAACCGGGGTAGAGAGCCCTATAAAAAATAGGTATCCTAATATAGATCGGGATTGTGACCAAACAGCGCGGCAAGAGATAGCTGAAGTCGCAGGGCATAGTCGATCTTCTATCGCAGCAGCATATATAGGTTAGTTCACCAAAAAAGTATTTATGACTAATATTCTATGCTTACGAAATCACCCAATTTATTACGGCAAGTTCACAATAAAAAGGTGCTTATTCCTCAAAAATTATTAGCTGTACGCCTTAGGGAAATACTGTTTGACTAATGCCCCGAAGCTGCTGCTTAAATCGATACAGACCACTTGACAGTATCCTTGCCCGGTAAGGCTTCTAAATAGGAAGCGAGATTTTTTGTTGATCTCGATAATGAGAAGATTATTCTCATAGGTTTTTTGAATGGTAAACCCAGGTAAGTTTAGGATACAATTCTGAAGGGCGATTTTTTCTTCTTTTTCATAGCCGATCAAGGAGTTAGGGGGCTTATCTTAACTAAAGTGCTTCCCTTTTTCAGGGTGAGCCAAAATTCTCAGTCTTAAAGTTGGGGCACACAGGGTTATAGATGCAGCGAAATTGATAAGATGTGTTGCTTTAGATGTAATAACGGAAAATGATAGTGAGTGATAAAATGTTTAAACTTACCACCTGCTTTGATGTATTCGAAGAATGTGTAAATGCCGTAACAAATGGTGAATTAATAGAATCTGTAAGCGCCAAAGATAAAGAATTTCATTTTCAAAATTGGTTTTTAAAGCGTTTAAATAATCTTTCCATGCATTTTGAATGTTCAGGCCGCAATACATATCCAGATTTTTGCTTAGTAGAGTTTCCAGAAGGTTATGAAATAAAAGGATTGGCTTGGCCAGGCAGAGAGCGGGATTATGATTCCAATAGCCAAGTTCCAACAGGTTATCATAACGGACGACAAATTTTTTATGTGTTTGGTCGTTATCCTGTTGATTTAACGCAATACCCCCAGCAAAGCAATGGTAAGCGTCAATACCCAGTGATAGATTTATTTATATGCCATGGAGATTTTCTAAATGCTGATCATAATTATTTGCATAAGAACAAGAGTGTTAAAGGTTTTGGCACCTATGGCGATATAATGATTCGAGATAGAAAAATGTATGTTGCTCCTACCCCTTTTGCTTTAACGGAAGGAACTACGGGATTAATGACACTAGTTGTGCCAAGTAATATGGAAAAAGATCCTCGATTTCAG
Source organism: Gammaproteobacteria bacterium (assembly GCA_035546635.1). NCBI lineage: Bacteria > Pseudomonadati > Pseudomonadota > Gammaproteobacteria > Gammaproteobacteria bacterium. The sequence continues at coordinate 3,951 of DASZWJ010000012.1, read as the reverse complement.
AATGTTGGAGATTTAATTCGAGTTGAAGCAGAGCATCTGGTGGTGGGTTATACTTTTGATTTACATACTAATGATCTGAAAGCTGAGAAGATTGTTAATCCTAAAGCTGGAACACAGCACAAATTTGTTGCATATAGGCTTAAATCTCAAACTTCTAAGCCTGTTTCGATGGTGAAAAGTATTTCTTCTATTAAAGAAATTAATGGAAATTTAGGCGAATGAATATGGCTGTGACAAAAGAAGTGCATGAAGCGTTTATTCCCCTAAAATCTGGCGCTGCAATAGAGTATGATTTCCCTATAGTAGAAGTTAGTCGTGTTGCTGAACAGGAGAGTTGGAGAAAAGAAATTAACCGCCCTTTATACCATATTCATAAATGGTGGGCTACAAGGCTTGGAACAGTTTTTCGTGCTATTACATTAGCCACTTTAAATTCTAAAGATCGTTCTGTATGGCAATCGTTTTACGAGTATCATAACCTATCAGGCAAAGTAGTGCTTGACCCTTTTATGGGAAGTGGAACGACTCTAGGAGAATCTCTTAAGGTTGGTGCGAAAGTAATAGGCTGTGATATCAACCCTATAAGCACGTTTTTAGTAAATCAAGCATTAACGAGGGTGTCCGAACAAGAATTATGGCAAGCATTTAAATCTCTTGAGGAAAAAATAGCGTCAGAAATTAAATATTATTATCAAACAAAAGATCCTGAAACAAGGGAAGTGATACCTGTGCTTTATTTTTTTTGGGTAAAAACCCTAACAACACCAGAAGGGGAAGAAATTCCTTTATTTTCTAGATATGTTTTTGCACAAGATGCATATCCGAAGAAAAAACCCCTTGCAAAGATTGTTTGCTCTTCTTGTTGGGAAATATTTCAGGATCGTTATGACTCCACATCTTTAAAATGTCCATCTTGTAGTCACCAGTTTAATCCGCAAAGTGGTCCAGTTAAAGGTCAATATGTTTTAGACGCTAATGGAAAAAAACATCGTATAAAAGACTTAATTCCAAATAACATTGCTCCAAAACACCGCCTATATGCATTGCTTGCGCTTAGGAAAAATGGTGAAAAGATTTACTTACCTCCAAAACAAGAAGATTTAGATCTTTTTATAAAGGCTGAATTACGTTTGCAAGAAGAGAATTTACCTCTTCCTACACTCCCAGTGCGATCTGGCCATAATACAGATCAAGCAAGAAATTATAACTATCTCTATTGGAAGGATTTCTTTAACTCTCGTCAGCTACTTTGTTTAGGGATGCTGTTGAAAGAGATTTTACTTATCTCAGAAAAAGCAATTAGAGAGCAGATGCTTTGCCTATTTTCTAGTACGTTAGAATTTAATAATCTTTTTTGTAGCTATAAAGGCGAAGGAACTGGTGCGGTAAGACATATGTTCTCAAATCACATACTGAAACCGGAGCGTACGCCGCTTGAAAATTCTATATGGGGTACAGAAAAAAGTAGTGGTACTTTTTGTTCTTTATTTAAATCTAGACTACTTAAGGCGAAACGTTATTTGGATAAACCTTTTGATTTAATCCTAAATAAGGATTTACTAGGGAAGTCTAATGGTTCAGTAAAAATCCAGGCAAGTGAACCTATAAATGTTTCATTGGCTGTCTCCTGGGATGAGCTTAATAAGGTAGAAAAAGGCGCTTTGATTTTAAATGGTGACAGCTCTGTACTGCCTTTGCCAGATAAAGTCGTGGATGCAATAATTACTGATCCTCCATATTTTGATTTTGTTCACTACAGTGAATTAAGCGACTTCTTTTTCGCATGGCTTTCTCCTGTATTAAAAGAGTATTATCCTTGGTTTGCTAAGAACAACTCGTCAAATTCTGGTGAAGTACAGCATGATGATCCTAGAATCTTTGCTTCGCAATTAGCATCTGTGCTGAAGGAGTCTCATAGAGTCCTAAAAGATGATGGTACACTTGCATTTAGTTTTCATCATTCAAAAGAAGATGGATGGGCTGGTATATATGAGGCTATTAACAAAGCTGGATTTGAAGTTGTTGCTGCTCATCCAGTGTATGCTGAGCTTCGCGGAGCAAATCCAAAGGCATCGACAAAAGACCCTATTAGTATAGATGCTATTCTTGTTTGTAAGAAATATAAGCAATGTAAAGAAGTAGAGATTAATTTTGATAACGTTATAGATAGAACAGAGATTCTTGTAAAAAAATTGTTAAATGGGGGGATTAAAATTTCTAATTCTGATAGGTTTGTCATTGCTGCTTCCCAAGCTCTTATCTCTGCATCAGCTATGGTACTAGAATTTGACAATGTGAAATCTATACTACAAAAAATTCGGTTCAAATTAGGGGGCCAGAACGCTCTATGATTTGAATGCTAAAATAGAGGGAATGATCTGGCATTCATGTGGCGGAATATATCTGACCGTTCTACCTTATTTTTACCTTCTAAAGAGATACTGCGGGATAGATTGTATCAGGCAATTGGGCGAGCGAGGCAAAGATTGGGGGAGGTTGAATGAGCGGAGTAGGGCATTACTAAGCTTGAATCTGGTGTAATTCCCGTGTAATCGTGCAAGGAAAAGTATAGAATTTCCTGGCATCGGCTGGTAATAAGTAGATGCTGTAAAAATCAGGAATATATTTATATTCAAATAGTTATAAAAATATAGAACTGAAGAGAATCCCTGAATGGAGTACTCTTAATCAATAGGTCGTAGGTTCGATCCCTACACGGCCCACCAAAAATCGAATAGAATCAATGAGTTAATAACAATTTGCTGATGGCGTCTCAAATTTTAAAAAATGTGTCGAATATGTGTCGAAGATTTGTAAGCGGTTTTGATTTTTTCTCCATCTCATCCCCATCTCCGATAAATTTAGCCACTTACCTGTTTTAAAAGAATCAACACAACAGCTATATTTTTCTATTTTTTTAATAAATTTACTTGACACTACATTTTAATCTCTTAAGATGTTTCAATCTTAAGGAAGAATTAAAGCCAGGGACTACTAATGTGGTTCCTGGCTTTTTTTATGTCAAAATTTTCGCTCAACACAACTGATGTTTATGTTGATTGCTTCTGTCAGGCTTAATCGACTAATGAAAATAATTCCTGAAATTGTACTTTTAGGGGTTACAGAGCAATAGAAACGGATTGGTTAACAAATTAATTCTAGGTGCTATCATGGCTAGCTTCTATACAATTTTAAGGTGCATGCATTGAATTCTTCTTATACAGGAATGCGTTGGTTAAAGTGCGACCTCCAAATGCAAACCCCAGCAGATACTCAACACTGGGCAGGCGAACGCTTGGTTCGAGGAGAAGAGTCCAAGGCAGCAAAAGCGTTTGCTGAAGCTTGTCATCAAACTGGTCTTGATGTAGTTGCTATCACAGATCACAATTTTTTGAGCATAGACTTCTTACCTTATCTTCAAGAAGCTTTTGGTGAGATCAAAAAAGAATTTGGCCATAAGATCACCTTATTCCCGGGATTTGAATTTGAAGCCGATGTCGGCAAGGGGATACATGTGCTTTGTCTTTTTAAACCCGATACCGCACCAATAGAAATTGATCACATTCTCACTGAGTGTGGTGTTGCCAGGCCACGAATTAAAGATGGCCTCCTTACTAAATCAACTATGCGCCTTCCTGAAATTTTAAACATCGTTCAAAAAATAGACAACGATGGTGCTTGGCGCGGAATTGTGATTATTCCTCATATATTTGAAGATAGTCTTTTCGATAGCGAAAAAGTTAGTGAGTGGCTTCAACAAGAAGAATATCGAAATGATAATTTATTAGCTGTTGAAGTTCCTAAATCTATTGTAAGCCCCTAATAATTCCATCCCATATTTGAATTTTTCTAGCGAATGTTTTCTTTATATAAATAAGGACTTATTGATAAACTGCGGCAGGAGAGAGGTGGGTTCTACTTCTTTGCGTCTGATTTTGTGAGCTTGATTGA
>DASZWJ010000011.1 GCA_035546635.1 Gammaproteobacteria bacterium | reverse complement strand
TCAATCAAGCTCACAAAATCAGACGCAAAGAAGTAGAACCCACCTCTCTCCTGCCGCAGTTTATCAATAAGTCCTTATTTATATAAAGAAAACATTCGCTAGAAAAATTCAAATATGGGATGGAATTATTAGGGGCTTACCATCAAAGTGCTGCAAGTTAAAAAATTCTAGTGTTTATCTCACAAATCCTTATCGAAATTCACAAGAATAATGGTTTTATGCGAGATGCAAAATGATGCAGCCATATTTCAAGATAGATTATTTGCTGCAGGGGCATTTTGGCGTGTAAGTCTTTAATTGTAGGGTATTTTCAGTCTTGCAATATCAGTTGCGACAGGTGTGAGATTTTCTTATCTGAGGCAGCGGTTCTCATCTTCTGAAAAAAGCATTTGAAATTTTTGTTTGATTTTTTTCCGATATTTTTTAAGTGAAATCATCATAAAAATACTCTAACAGCTTTTTATATATTCTCAATAAAAACCCATTAATATTTTTAAGGAGAAACCAATGCCATTGCTAAGTTCAATCCAACAAAAAACCCAATTGAATAATGGTTAAGGTGGTCTTAAGTACCACCCAAAAAAGTATGGTAGCTGGTGATGGGCTGAGAGAGGGAATTATGCCCATACCAACCCACTATGACACAATAATAAATTTTACCATCGGATAATGATGTGGCGTCTTGGATGAACCAATCACTAAAGGGAGGGACCACACGGCTGTCTGGCGGCAGGCAGATCAGTTTGGTTTTATTCGCTAAGGAAGCCAGGATTTTCTTGGGTATTTTTCTTTCTATCGCAGCCATGTCATAAAATAGAGCCATATCAGCCGGTGTGCGGGCAATCAGCCAGGTAGGTTCTGCATTGGTATTCAACATTAAAAAACTACCGGAGTCATCGAGTAAGTAATATTCTATGATCTGGTGTTTTATCTTAAGGTTTTCAAATAATTCTCGATAGTGGTTATCTTGCAAAGGATGATTTTCCTGAACTATAAGCGGCTCTAACACCGCCGCGGAAATTTCCGCAAAATAATCCTGTTGGAGTTCGTTAATATAGCGAACTAATTGTGTGTGATAGTCAGGGTGGCTTTTTAATAGAAACCGATCTATTTCCCGTTGGTTAAACGCTTCAACGGCCGTATTCTGATCTGCCTCGCCGGTTAATAAAATAATCTTGATAGGCAGCTTGGATCTGAGAATACGAGCCACCTCTAAACCGTTCATGCTCGGCATATCATAATCCACGACTAAAATACCGGCTCTTTCAAAACGTTTTGGGTTGAACATTTCCAGGTGGATATTGAAGATTTCAATATTGACGGAAAATTGGCTGAACTCCTCCTCATTCATTTGCACATATTTAGCTCTTAATGCCTGCTGCCAATGGTGATTATCCAGCAGAAATTGCTGAGCCAATTCAGGGGATGTAAATAAGCGGCATTTAAATTGATCTGCCAATGACAGAGAGAGACTATTGATAAATTCTGCATCATCATCTAACAGCAGAATTTGGGTGGGGTGATAAAGTGCAGGTATGTGCATGGTTAATACTCCTTTTAAGTTGATTTCCTGGGAAGGGTGAGAATAAATTCGGTGTATTCTTGCCACTGTGAATGGCAGGTGATGCTGCCACCAAAGCTCTTTAAGGTCATCTCGCAAAAGGCCAAGCCAATGCCCGTGCCTTTGTTGGTATCAATGGTGAAGAAGGGATCAAAGATTTTTGGTAGGTTCTCAGGTTTAATGCCGGTGCCGGTGTCCTTAAAGTGTAGGGTGTTATAGATAGTGTGATGTTCCAGCCAAATGTGAATATTTCCCTTATCTGCTTTGCGGATAAAATAAATGGCGTTCTTTAACAAATTAAATAGTACATGTACTAATAGCATCTCTTTGCCATAGAAAATAAAATCATCATCATTTGCCCAAATGATTTGTGGCGCATCTTTGGTAAATCCGTACTGCGCCAACGCCTGGTTAATGCAGTGGCGGGCAGAGCATTTTTGGGGATGGGTTAATTTTTCTTGGCGCAGACTTTGCAAATTGGTCAGCAGCATATCGATAATCCGGTTGGCTTCAGTGACTTTATTTTCAAGGGTATCAATGGCGGTTTCTAATAATGCCAGTTTGGCATCAGCAATTGTGGGTACATTAAGACCGTGACTTAATGCAGCCTGATAGCCAGTGATGAGTGGCGCTAGCATTGGCTTAATGCCTTTAGCGGTATTTTTTAAAGTAGCCAATGGCGTGCGCATTTCATGCGCAATGCTGGCACTAACCACGGTCATGCCTTTGAGCTGATGATCGCTTCTCGCCATCCGTTCTTCAATGCGTTTTTTCTCGGTAATATCCGTGGCAACACCCAATACACCCACGATGATGCCATCAGGATTTACCAAGGGCACTTTGTTGGCTAACGTGAGAATTCGATTACCATTTTTAACCGATAGCCATTCCTCTTGATTAATGATGTGATGTCCCTCCAAAGTTTTTCGGTCGCCTGCCTGAAACTTTTCCGCAGTATCACCATCGGGCAACCAATTTAATTCAAAATCACTTTTGCCGATGATTTCATCGGGACTGTTCAAACCTAGCAGCTTTGCGAATTTTTTGTTACAGCCTAAATACACCGAGGCCGTATTTTTCCAGAAAATATACTGCGGAATATGGTCAAAAATAGTTTCAATAAGCAATTTTTGCACTTGTGAATTAAAGGTATTCATCCATTCCCTTGCGATGAGTTGATTGTGTTCCTCATGACCGAGTGATAGCGTCATAGATTCCATCCAGTAATTGGAGTCGGCTGTTGAGTGAAAATAGGGCGGCATCTAAAGCCTCCTGCCATTTGGTTTCATCCGCTCCGCAGAGGCTCGTGACTAATAGTTGTGATTGTTGGCTGTGTTTGTCGCTATCCAGCTCAATGTGGCGCTGCAGGTAAGATTTCAGTGCTTCAAGTGAACAGCGGGTGCCTGCTGGCTCAATGGTTTGCAGTATGATTGAAAATAAATTAGAAGTAATGTACTCGCGAGCAAAGGCTAAGGAAGCAGCAATGACGTGGCTTTCCTGCGCTATAATGGCGAAGGTGTCGGTAATAAAGCCTCTGGCGGGCGGCGGCAAGTCAGCTCGGCCTAGCAGGTTGGATAGTGGCTTAGAAGCTTTTATATCGCTGATAAAGCCGGTTATAGGCTTAGTATTAGCGCCACCCTGCTGCATGGCTTCAAGATACAGCTCAAAGTGGCTCAAATATCGACCGTCGGGAAGATGATCGCTTTCTTCCTCGCTAAGGAGGGCATTCACCAAATGGCAACCCATGTGATTTATGGGCGGTGTCCATAAGGGCTGAATAGAGGTCAGTTTGCGCTGTAGGGCTTTTAGCAATGCCATAAAGTCCCACACCGCATACACGTGGATTTCGGTAAATCCGCGCAATTTTTCGATGGAATCGATAGCTGTTAATAGCTTGTGATGGTTAATCGCGTCAACCAAGGGCGAGATGGTGGCGATAATATGCGATAGTTTCGTCTGCACGCGCGCGTCCTCGCTGCTGAATTTTCAGCCGCGGGGTAGCCGGCAGAAGGGCAGAATTAACGGCGGGACGGCCAAATTCGCCCCGCCATCAACCCCCTTCTGCTCCAGCCTACCCCTTCCTATTTACGATTAACCGCTTTTTAGGCATTTCGATCCCGTGGCCTTGCATCCACAATGCATTATGGCCAGAAGGTTTTGACAAAGCCGCGGGACTATTCGCTGCCGATCCAAGAGCAAAGCGAATGGAAATGTCTAAATATTGGTCAAAAGTGAAAAAAGGAATTTTGCGCGGACGCGCGGTAGTGTAAACTTGAGTTGTCATAATTTGGGCTCCTCGAAGCTCGAATTGTGGAAGTCGTAGCTCCCTTGTGTTAGTGCACTTGGGAGCCGCGCGTGTTTATTATCAGCGGAAAGGTTTTGGAAAGCAATACATTAATGGTTTTTTAAGGTTATACGAAAGCTCACTGCTATTGTTATTTAGCTTAATGCTCAGTATTTTCCAGGTTGTCCTTAGCCTCATAAACTCGATAAGGGTAAGCGAGGGGCACTCGTGTTATTTAATAGTGATAATGCTGGTGGTGATATAGCAAGGTCGATTTGCAAATTGCTATTAGGATTGATATGACATTGAAAAGTTTTTGTTTTAGAAAAGACACCATAAATATTGTCTTTTGTGTTATAACGAAAAAACTTTATTATTGCTTGTCTTGCATCACTTTCATTTAAACTATTAATGAAAATTATTCCAGGTTTGTCACTCGGTAACTGTGTCATGGCGTCTTTGATCGAATTTTTTATATCTTTTTGTACATTAGCAATTTCACCAATAACAAAAGTGGGACTTTTATCTGGAGCCTTATTTCCCAGATTAATTAAGCAGTTGAAGTAGGGCTTTTCATTGACAAGACATAATTTAACATGAGTTTCATGCATGTCATCTATTACTAAATCCAAATGGTTTTTTGTAAATTGATTTTCAATTAATACCTGAATGCTTGACGCTAATTGCTCTGAATAGTTAGCATTCCAGTGTGTTGGTAATGTTTTAAATGCGATCTCAATCCTAAATTTTTCAGTTGCTAAGTTTTTTAAATGTGGTTCAAGCTGTTGCATTAAACGGATGACTTTAGAATTTTTAATTCTATGCGCTGATTCAAGTGATTTGCACTCACAAAAGACTTCTGCTCCATTCTTTGTTAGAAAACTAAAATCTGGTCTTTTAATCCTGTCATTAACAATAATTTCAGCAGATAAATCTATTTTAGTGATATTATAGTTGGTTAACATAAAATGAGCGCAGTCTACCTCAAATATGGTATCAAAAAATTGGGTCTGATTATTTATACTATTTGATAAAGTTTGAAATCCTTTGCATTCTTTAAGAAAGTTTAATTTTTTTGCAAAAAGAAATATTTCGTTAACTAATATTTTTCTTTGAAGCCCGTGCTCATTTAATGAAATATATCCATTTTCGTCAAGGTTAAGTATTTCGGGGGCGATATTTAAATATGGGAAAATTTCTAATGTGGATATGGCGTCTTCAGCGCTACTTGCTGCAGGGAGAATTCCACTTTGATATAATTCTAGTATGTCTCTCTCGTCTAATAAATTCCGCATGTCAGTCCAATGAGTAGTGGCTATAATAATCGAATTAACCAGTTTTTTAAAGAAGCTAGATCCTATGTGTTTGATTACGTATTTATGTTATAAACTTTAGATTAAAGTTTATATTACTGCTTCGTTTATAAATTTTTTTATTTCTTTATGCGGGTTGATACTATAGCAGAATCTTAAGTACCCTATTAATTTTTGATATTCAAAATCTGAATTTATATTTTTCTTTGTTTTAATTGAACTTTTATATTTTTTTAATCTTGAATAAGCTTCTTTTCTTTTGCTAGGATTCAGGCTCAAGTAACCATTGTTTATGCAAACGCTTTTATTAGTAACCATTGGATTTTTGGTGGTGGTAATTTTAAATTTTTTCCAATTTAATTTAAAACCAGAGTTTCCTATAAAGTAAACAACCAATCTAATCGCTTCACTTAAGTCTTTTTGAGTATATCCTTTTTTAAATGTAATGCTAATATCATCCGCATATCTTGAATAATTAGCGTTATATTTTCTGATCCTTTGTGCCAATAGCTTCTCTGATTCAAAAAAGATCAAGTTTGATATTAAGACGCTAGTAGAAACTCCTTGGGGTAATTCATTTAAAAACGCAGTCAGCTTTGTTAGTAAAATTGCGACTGCTTCTGAAAATTTGAAAAAATTAACCCAAATGTTTTTGATCTGATTTTCAGTAACTGACGGATAAAAATTTTTTATATCAAAACTTAATAAAGCTTTAGGTTTTCCCCATTTACAATGGTATTTGGCATTTTCAATAATGCCATTTCTTTTTTTTATTCCAAAAAATAAATATTCAGCAAAACACACACGGTCAAGTATACGATTTTTTATCTTTTGTTGGATTCGTTTCAATATACCTTTAACTATATAGGTGGTTCGCTTGCCTCCATCCTTTTTCAGTAAAACATTTTTTTTGTAATATATAGGCAAATTTATAGAAACGGAATTTAAAGTATCTTCAGTTTCATCCAAAACTTTAGAAAGCTCTTCAATGGTTTTAATTGACTTGGAAGGATAATAAGAATTATTCATTTTTTTTGATGAGATTGATTAGTAAATTATCAAATTCGGTCTTAAGTTCACCCTTAATTTCTTTCATTTCTTCCGGTTCAGCTGCTAAATAGATCAAGAGGTATAAAGGGACATCTAATAAGCTGGATACCTTCTCTAAAGATTCCAATGATATTTGACGTTTTTCATTTTCCACTAAAGATAGATAAGATTTAGAAAGCCCAGTTTCATCAGCTAGTAAAGACAGACTAATATTTTTAAGTTGCCTACATTTTTTTATCGCGTGACCAATTTTCATATACATTTCCCCCCTAAAATATAGGTGACCAGCTAAGCTCCCCAGAATTTCGCCAAAAGGCTCAATATGCTAGGTAAGATCTTAAAGACATTATTTATAACACATGAGATATCTGTTACTTTTTCTGTTTTCAATTTCAAAATCGCATCATCAAGCGTGTTAATTGCTTGTTTGCGCTGCTTAGCTGTCATACCCTGGTTGTTTTGTAGATCATCTCGCAACTTCGTTAGAAGTGCGATGGCTTTGGTTTTTTTTGCTTTCATTTTAAATCTCCTAAGGTTAGGAGCACGGTATTGTGCCCTGCGCTATTACACAAACCGTAAAGACAACCAGGGTATGGTATATCACCTATAATCCATAAAATCGCTTTTACCTGCGCCTGCTTCCCTTTTTTACCGCTGCTCATCACCATGCCCAGCCATCAATATGTACCTTACTGCTCTAAGCGACCTGATGCCCAATAACGGGCAGCCAAAATTTTGGCCAATAGTCTAGTATGTGTAAGTAATCAGGAGATCTTTTCTACAAAACAGACAATTCGTCTGCCTGACAAGAATTATACCGGTTCATTTTGCAATGTCAACAAAGTTTTCTTTAAGAAAACTTTGTTGATTCTAAGTCAAAAGCATCACAGCTAGGTTTTGATCCCTCGCGGTTTATGGTGGGGTTTTTTCTTGCGAGAAGAGCTGAGACTTCAGCTAAAATAGCAAATTTGCGATTGGAAGAGACCTGACCCTATTATATGCAACGTTCTCGAAACGGAGTATTCGGAGTCTCTTAAGTTTCTACATGGCTTCTACATCGATTTAATTGCTATTAGAAAATTTTTGTAAGTCTTTGATTATATGGTGCTGGCACCAGGAATCGAACCCGGGACCTACTGATTACAAATCAGTTGCTCTACCTGCTGAGCTATGCCAGCTTATATTTAGGGGAAGTAAAGAAGAGAACAGCATACCAAATGATTTTATGGTATTTTACCCATCCTGTATAGTGCCTCTTCCTTGCGGATTGGCATTGTAAAGGATGAATGGATGCCAAGGGAAGGGCAATGTTAAATACTTTTGGTCATGGCTGAATTTTGGCTACTTCTTGGGGAGAGCTTGCGCAAATGGCCGGAAAAAATTACGGTATTTTATTCCTTTAATTCCATGAGTAGAATCATTCCTATGCGTTTACGATATTTTAATTTCATTGGTTATTTGTTGCTCTTATTGGCTGCCGGCTGGTTGGTGGGGTGTAGTTATAGCTCTTCTTTTGCTGGTGGTGGCGCTCCCTCGAATCAGAAGCCAACTAAAATTGCCCTTTTGTTGCCACTGCAAGGTTCGATTGGGGCAAGTGGGCAGGCGGTGCGCAATGGGTTTTTGACGGCTTACTATTATGCTAAGCAGCAACAATCTAATGCGCCTACGGTGGATGTAATTGACACCAGTGGTGGAAATGTTGTGGGGCTTTATCAACAGGCGGTAGCGCAGGGAGCAGATTTTATTGTGGGGCCATTGAGTAAGGATAATCTACAGACTTTGGTCGGTCAGGGGAAATTGACAGTGCCTACGTTGGCATTAAATACCTTGGATAATGGTGGGGCGATCAAAAATCTTTATCAATTCGGATTATCACCTAAAGATGAAGCGGCACAGGCTGCAATGCAGGCGCGGAGCGATGGGCGGCAGCGGGCGTTGGTGATTTATCCGGGTAGTGCTTTTGGACAGGGGATTGCAGGGGCATTTGAGAAGAGCTGGAAAAATCATGGTGGTAGTATTGTAGGTAATTATGCTTATCAATCGAATACGAATTTATCTGGTTGGGTACGTGGAGTGATGGGAGTGCGGCGAGGTTCTAAAGTGAGTTCCGGGCGTCAGGATATGGATATGATTTTTTTAGTGGGGTTCCCAGAGCAGGCTCGGCAAATTATGCCATTGTTGGCATATTATAATGGCGATAAAATTCCAGTCTATGCCACTTCGCTGGTTTATAGCGGTAATCCCAATCCTCAGAATGATCGAGATTTAAATGGTATTCAGTTTAGTGATATGCCGTGGATATTAGGTCCTGATACGCCACAGTGGAGTGAAATGCGTGCGCATATCCAGAGCTTGTGGGGTAACTCTTATAGCCGCTTTCCCAGGCTTTATGCATTTGGAATTGATGCCTATCATTTGACTTATCGGTTGGGTTCTAGTGTGAAGGGAGCTACTGGCGAGCTTTCGCTGGATTCGGATCAGCATATAAGGCGGCAGTTACAATGGGCGCAGATTCAGAATGGGGTTCCGCAAGTGCTGCATTAAAAGATAGACAGGCTATTGGCAAGCTTGCTGAGGAGGAAGCCTGTGCGTTTCTGCAGAAACGGGGGTTGCGGTTAATCACACGTAATTATCGATGCCGATTGGGTGAGATTGATCTAATTATGTGGGATCGTTCAAGTATTGTGTTTATTGAGGTGCGGTGTCGCAAGCCTTCGGTTTTTGGTACCGCTGCTGAGACGGTTACTTCGCTTAAGCAACGCAAATTGATTAAGGCAGCTATGTATTATTTGCAGCAGCAGCGTATATCGGAGCAGCAGGTTTGTCGGTTTGATGTGGTGGCAATGACTACAAGTCGTCGTGGCATGCAGATATCTTGGATTAAGGATGCGTTTCAGGCGAGTGGAGCGTTTTATTAATTTTGGTTGCATATGATTTTTAGGAATATTTTTATGAACAATCCATTACAACAAATTAAGCAGCATTTCATTGATAGTATTCAGACCAAACAACAAGCCATGGAAATATTAGCCCCAAAAATTGAAAAAGCGGGTGCTTTGATGGCGTTGGCTTTAGTAGATGGGCATAAAATTTTAAGCTGTGGCAATGGTGGATCTGCAGCGGATGCACAGCATTTTTCGGCGGAGTTGCTAAACCGTTTTGAGATGGAACGTCCGAGCTTACCGGCGATAGCACTCACAACGGATACTTCCACCTTAACTTCGATTGCTAATGATTATCATTATGATGAAGTTTTTTCTAAACAGGTAAAAGCTTTGGGACAGACTAATGATATTTTGTTGGCTATTTCAACCAGTGGTGATTCCAAGAATGTCATACAAGCAATTCATGCTGCACATGATCGTGGTATGCATATTGTTGCCTTGACGGGTAAAAATGGTGGTGAAATAGCGAATATTCTTATTAAAGATGAAGATATAGAACTTAGAGTGCCAGCAACGGTCACAGCGCGCATTCAGGAAACGCATCTTCTGATTATCCATTGTTTGTGTGATTTTATTGATAGACGTTTATTTGTAGAGGAGCGGTGATGATTACTTATGGTAATGAAAAATTTCGCGCATTGACTTTAGGTGTTTTAATGAGTTTATCATTATCGGGTTGTATCCCTGCAGCTTTTGTTGCCGGTGCGAGTGCGACGGGCGCCATTGTCTATGATAAACGTAGCCTATCTACGATGGTAGAAGACAGAGATATGTCCAATGCGGCCTTAAAAGCCATCAGCCGTGATCCACAATTGAAAGATCAAGCGCATATTACCATCGCTAGTTTCAATCATGTGATGTTACTGGCTGGCCAAGCACCAACAGATGCCTTGCGTGATAGGGCTTATCAAATTGCCAGTGCGGCGCCTAATGTAAAACGTATTTATAATCAGGTGACGGTTGAGGAGCCGCTTTCTAAGGCGGCTCAAGCTAAGGATACTTGGATAACAACCAAAGTGAAAAGTGCTATTTTGGCGCAGAAGGGTTTGAACTCAAGTCAAATCAAGGTGGTCACTGAAAATAAAGTAGTGTATTTGATGGGCATTCTCACACCTAAGCAAGCTGACATAGCGGCTGATGTAGCTAGTAAGGTCGCTGGAGTAGAAAAAGTAGTTAAAATATTTGAGTATGAACAGTAGAGTTTTGTCGTTTCATATAGAACTCAATGAGTTCATGGGCGATTTTCTTACATTTTTTTCAGCCGTAGGACTGCAGCTTTAAAACCGCCAGTCGGTTGTAATGCAAAAGACGGCTACGTAGAGGCAATGTTTGAAAACGGAGTTAAGTCAGGGATTTGGAAGTCAGGCCGGAAAAGGATTTGAGTCAAACTGGATGAAACACATTGCCTCGCTATTGAGACGGAGTCGTTAAAAATCAGCAGTATGGATTTGCTTTAAATGCTAGCATGGATTATGCGCTAGCGCTTAGGGCTAAATGCGTGGCCAAGGTATTTTAGCTCCAATGGATTGGAGCTGGGTTAAAATACATTGGCGATCACTGCTGTTTAGTTCCAAAGCGATCAGCACTAGTGATTAGTGCTGATCCTTATTTAATTCTAAAATATTCCTAAAAATCATATCCCAGACCAAAATTTGCATGTAACGCAACATTAGGTGCATACGCCGTTCCATTGACGACATTGACTTCAGCATAGGATGCAGTCACCTTGCCTTCTAATTCCATAAACAAAGATTTAGAAACATAGAAACGTTTACCTAGCGATACCATCGCTGTAGGTCCAGCAACATAATAACCGGCGTCATTCAATGTGCCGCCACTATTATCATCATTGGTTTGACCGCGGATGGTAGATTCTGGATGGGCTATGACTAAACCTAATCCTACGCGCCAGATATATTTATGTTTGTTTAACCAGGCGCGGTTGATAGTGATTAAGTTGTAGCCATGCGAAATAGAGAAGTGGGATACTTCATCTGTTGTATTCTTCAAATAAATTTTTTGATGTATATTTTCAAATTCCCAGGCAGTGTCGCCATTCCATTTGCCTATGCGTAAATCATAATAATAAGGCGATGTAAACGGTCTGGTTTCATAGTGGGCGGTCATATGAATATCAGGTTCACCCATTTGCTGAATAGTGAGCGGTACAGGCAGGTTATAAACTACACCGCTAGCTATTTCAGCTGACCAGGTTGCGAATATCGAAGTAGGTAAAATCAGAAGCATTAACGTGATGAGGATTTTGTAGATCATAGACCCTTTTGGATTGGGATTATGGTGAGAGGTTTGTAAAATTTTGTTATCCATAAGTGACTCCTGTACCTGATTGTTAACTTTGTAAGGGGGCGCACAGTGTAATGGCATTTGGGTTAGTTTTCAAAAGTAGTTGTAGTTGGGTGGCGTTATTGAATATATGGAGTTTCACCCTCCTTTGATCTGTTACCAGGAGAAAAGACAGTGAAAAAATTTAATTCAGGAGAAAAGTTTTGAAAACCTATCTGGTAGGTGGTGCTGTTCGGGATCAATTATTAGGCCTGAATGTGCAGGAACGTGATTGGGTCGTAGTTGGGGCGACTCCTGAATTAATGCTGTCCAAAGGTTACAGACCTGTGGGAAAAGATTTTCCGGTGTTTTTACATCCTAAAACCAAAGATGAGTATGCATTAGCGCGTACCGAACGCAAAACTGCGCCTGGTTATCAGGGGTTTCATTTTTATGCGGCGCCTGATGTGACCTTGGAGGAAGATTTAAAGCGACGGGATTTAACAATTAACGCCATGGCGCAAACGGCAGAGGGAGAGGTCATTGATCCTTTTGGTGGGCGAGAAGATTTAAAAAATAAGTTGTTGCGGCATGTGTCAGAAGCGTTTGTTGAAGATCCAGTGCGAATTTTACGTGTTGCACGTTTTGCTGCGCGTTTTGGTGATTTCACTGTTGATCCAAAAACGCTGCGTTTAATGCAGGAAATGGTTAAATGTGGAGAAGTCAATGCTTTAGTTGCAGAACGTGTGTGGCAGGAGTGGCAACGGGCGTTGGCAGAACCTTATCCGCAACGGTTTTTTGAAGTTTTGGCGGATTGCCAGGCGATGCCGGTGTTATTTCCAGAGTTGCAAAATGATGTCGCAGAATTGACGGTGTTAAAAAAAGCGGCTGATGTTTCGGCAAAGACCCCCGTGCGTTTTGCAGTGTTGCTGCACAATTTAGATAATAAAAAGCTAAGTATTTTGTGCCAGCGTTATCGTGTACCACGTGAATATAAGGATTTAGCTGTTTTGGTGGCGCGTTATCAAAGTGATTATTTACATGTACTGAATTGGGACGCAGCACAATTGCTGCAATTATTGGAAGCCCTGGATGTATTTCGTCGCCCAGAACGTCTGGCGTTGTTTTTATCCGCTTGCGAGATTATCGAAGAGGATACAACCGTAGCATCAAAAAGGGCAGAGCGTTTGCAGCGGGCTTATCAGTTGGCACAAACAGTTGACCCCACACCTATTTTGCAACGTGGATTGCGGGGGAAAGATATTGGTAATGCCTTGCGGGAGCAGCAGGAGCGTGTGATTGAAGCACAAATTAATGTGAAAGAATAATTAGTTGCTGGCGTGAAATTCAATGTATGTCCCGCGGAGGCGCATTGATGGCAGTGAAATAGTCACTTTTTGATTGGCGCCCACCTTCTCCCCTTGTGGGAGAAGGAGGTGCCACTAAAAAAATAACTACTCTCCCTCTTCTCAACTCTCAGCAGTTCTCCCAACTGGCTGAGCCGTAACGACCGAGCCCGTTGGAAACTTTCAATGTTATTTTATGTATGTTACAGGCAGTCAAAGTAGCCTGATCTTCAATCAGCTGGTTCAAAAACCAATAGGCCAATTCCTCAATAGTAATATTGCGCACCGGTAAAATTAGCACATCCTGTTTAAGAAAAGGCATCTCTTCATTATTAAAATAAACATAATAATAATGACCTTGTTCTTTAATGGTTAATGCGCTCGCTAAACCGGGTAATAATAAATAGCTTTTTAACTGTTGGCACAAGGCGAAGATTTTTTCTTTATAAATGGCATAATCAAAGGTAATGCCAAATTCATTAATGCCGGCTGTTAATAACGCATGCACATGATAATTATGGCCGTGCAGTCGTTCACGGAGCGTTTCAGAAAAAATAGTGAAGTGTGCTGCTGAGAAACTAAAGCGTTCTTCAAATAATTCAATAGTGGCCAGTTGAGGTTTCATAATTTTTCGCGCATGTCGTGCAATGTAAATCCAAGTAAGGGTTGTGGCAACCCGCGAGTTAGGGCAATTACCTTGAATAATTCGCCCATTTCGCTGGGTAACAGCAATTTTTTGAGTTGTTGGCTGGTTTGCAGTTGTTGATAAATATCAGTCTCCATATTAACAGCCCAGTCACGCTGACCGCAACTTAACAGAAAATGTGCCTGCGTGGTATAGCCGGCAACAGATAAATTGGCTTGTATCGCGGCTTCTGCGATGGCAGTGAAATCAATATGGGCAGTAATATCTTGTAACCCAGGCCAATAAAAGGGATTGGTATGGGCAAGATGCTGGTAATGGCACATCAACGTACCCATAGAGCGGTCAGGATGGTAATACTCATGCCGCGGAAAACCATAATCTATCAAAAGCACTAAGCCTTTTTGTAAAAAATCAGCAATACTGGCTATCCAGGCCGGCAGCGTGAGGTGGATTTCTGAGGTGTAATGTTCGCTGAATTTTACTTCAAGTTGGGTGATTTTTTCTGCCAATTCAGGATGTGGCGTATCAAAAAATTCGCAAAACTGATTTTGTTGCCAGGTAACATAGCTTTCTTTGGGGGCATTGTGATGCCATTGGAAGCGACTGGCAGGCATGGCATCTAGTGCTTCATTAGCCAATACGACTCCTTGAAATGTGCTTGGCAAAGCGTTAAGCCAAGAGACGCGATTCTCTAAATCAGGGAGGTGCGTTGTGATTAGATTTTGTTGTCGTTGCTGCAATTCTGGGCTTAATTCTAGAATATAGTAATGTTGCGGTAGCGTCTTGTTTTTCTGCAGAGCGGTTAAAATATCGATGGCTAGTCGGCCGGAACCTGCACCAAATTCTAAAATATCGCCTTGTCCTAATGTTTCCAGTACTGGTTGAATTTGTTTTGCCAGTGTTTGTCCAAACAAGGGCGAGATTTCCGGGGCAGTTGTGAAATCGCCTCCAGAACCAAATTTATGGGTACCAGCGCTGTAATAGCCTAATCCTGGCGCATAAAGTGCTAATTCCATATAGCGGGCAAAGGATAGGGCACCGTGGGTGGCTATTTCTGTTTTTAGATATTCAGTTAGCTGATTGGAGTGTTGTTGAGCTATGGGGTCTGGCGTTGGGAGCAAGCTCATGCTTGCACCATAATCCCAGCCTGTGTCGCAATTTTAAAGAGTCCGCGAACAGTGACTTGATCTACATCTTTGATAACGCCATGCATGTCATACTTTTTTAATGCTTTAGCATAGAGCCTCGCAATGCTGGGGTTGGCGATCAAGGTTACTTTTCTTACTGGTAATGGTGAAGCCAGCACTTGACGGATTTCATGGCCAATTAGCACACCCGATAAAAAACTGTAAACATCATCAAGATTCAGCTTGTCTGCTAAGACTTGTGTGCGCACCTGAAATAACTGAGATAATAGAAAACTATCTCGTTCTGCCCACTCTAAGCCTCTTAAAAAGCCATCCGTGTCAGATTTTGTATTGCGCATCAGTTTGCCTAGGATGCTATGTTTGGCGAGTAGGGTAAACAGTTCGCCGGTCATGTAGGTGGTGAAATAAGTTAATTTACCATTTTCGACCGCAGCCCATTTGCTATGGGTTCCTGGTAGACAAAATAATTGTGCTTCTTCAGGATTGGAGGATAGGGCGCCTATGATTTGTGTCTCTTCACCGCGCATGACATCCACTCGGCCATCAGGATAATCAATGCGCAGCCCAGGCACTATCCATTGACGTTCAGTATGGCGGATAGGCTGGATATTCCGACTGATATCACTCATAACGACGGGACAGGGCAGGTAAGGTATTTCCTGCCAGCCTTGGCGCGATCCTATCATGCCGGACATAATCACAGGGATGTCAGGATATTGTGCTAACCAATCACCAATTTGTTTGTGCAGAGTTTTGGCAAAGGCACTATGAAAAACACGGAGTATGCCTTGCCTTGCGAATTTTTTTTGTAGCAAGTCACCTTGTCCGTTTAATAAGAAAGCGCGGAAATTGCTAGTGCCCCAATCAATGGCGACTAAACTGGGTTGGGAGGCAGCGTTATTGCGCAAAGGTGGGTTGGGAGCGCCATGGGTTTTTTCTATTTTGAAGGTGGCTTTCATGTTTTTAAAACTGTATGGGATAAAGTAAGTTATTGACTAAATTAACACTTTTCTAAGCCATGTGCCAATATCTTGAATTTCTTGTGGGCATACTGAATGTGGCATGGGGTAAGTGTGCCAATCTACTTTACAATCTAATGTAATTAATCGATCTTTGGAAGTCTTGCCCAGATTGAAGTCTACAACAGGATCAAATTCACCGTGTGCCATAAAGATGGGTGTGTCTCGCTGGATAGTGATATTTTTATCAATCCAAAAGTATTGCGTGGGTAGGAAAGTTGATAAGGCTATGATGCCGGCTAGACGTTCGGTTTGGGTTAAACCAGTGTAAAGTGCTATAGCGCCGCCTTGGGAAAAACCGGCTAATAAAATTTTATCTGCTGCTATCCCCTGGTTACGTTCTTTAGTAATTAATGCCGTAATCTCTTGATGGGTGGCTTTAATTCCTGCTTCATCTTGTTTGGCATCGTGAGTGAGTCCGTGCACATCGAACCAGGCGCGCATAGGCATGCCGGCATTGATGGTGACGGGTTGCACTGGGGCATGGGGAAAGATGAAACGTATGGCTAGCTCATCTGGTAGTTTGAGTTCAGGCACAATGCCGGCGAAATCATAGCCATCGGCACCTAGGCCGTGTAGCCAGATAATGGTACGTTGTGCAGGTGTTTTAGGTTCTATCACCAGAGTTTCTAATTTGGAAGTTTGCATGGAGGTGGTATACTCGCTGGGAAAATTAGGGCATAAGTTGATTGGGGCGCTGATTATAGCCTAATTAAAAAATGTATTCATAGAGTCATAAAATGATCCTCAAATATTTGCTATCCAGTACTTTAATGTTTTTATGCTTAGCTGGTTTAACAGGTTGCGGTCAAAGTGGTCCGCTTTATCTGCCTGAGTCTTCTTCTCCCAACACAACGCCGACAGGGTCATAGTTCGTGGATTATTTTATTGAACAAGCAGGTGAACTATTTGCCGAACAAGTGCCTGTCACCGAGTTGGTTCGGCGATTTGGTACGCCGTTATATGTCTATTCGCGGGCGACTTTGGAGCGGCATTGGCATGCCTTCGACCGGGCTTTAGGACAACATCCACATCAGATTTGTTTTGCAGTAAAGGCCAATGCCAACATCGCAGTATTGAATGTGTTGGCACGTTTAGGTTCGGGGTTTGATATTGTTTCTTGTGGTGAATTAGAACGTGTTTTAGCTGCAGGCGGTAAGCCTGAAGCCATTGTGTTTTCCGGTGTGGGGAAATTGGCATATGAAATTGAACGCGCATTAGAGGTTGATATAGGCTGTTTCAATATAGAATCTGCAGCTGAGCTGGAGCGAGTGGCACATATTGCTGCAAAACTGGGAAAGGTTGCTAAAATTTCAATTCGGGTGAATCCTGATATTGATGCGCGCACGCATCCTTATATTTCTACAGGACTTAAGGAAAATAAATTTGGTGTTAATGCAGATGAGTCGATTGCGCTTTATCAGTTAGCTGCAAAATTACCACAGATAGAAGTGATAGGCATTGCCTGTCATATTGGTTCACAATTGACTGAATTGCAGCCTTTTTTGGATGCATTGGATAAAATTCAGCAACTACGACTTGAATTGCGGCAGCAGGGTATTTTGTTACGACGTTTGGATTTGGGAGGTGGTTTGGGGGTACGTTATCAAACTGAAAATCCGCCCAGTCCTGAAGAATATGGCGCAGCTTTGTTGGCGCGTTTACAGGATGATCCCATCCCACTGATTTTGGAACCCGGGAGAGCGATTGTTGCCAATGCGGGGATTTTAGTGACGCGCGTAGAATATCTAAAACATGCAGTACATAAGAATTTTGCGATTGTTGATGCAGGTATGAATGATTTGCTGCGACCGGCATTATATCAGGCTGAGCAAGAGATAATACCGGTTAAACGAAGACTTGAGGTGGCGTTGCAATGCTATGATGTCGTCGGGCCAGTATGTGAAACCGGCGATTTTCTGGGTAAAGAAAGGCTGTTGGCGGTTTTGCCGGGAGATTTATTAGCAATACGTAGCGCTGGCGCCTATGGTTTTTGTATGAGTTCTAACTATAATTCTAGAGGCAGGGCGGCTGAAGTTATGGTGGATGGTGAACGTAGTTATTTAATCCGTCGTCGGGAGACTTTAAAGGAATTGTTTGAACATGAGGAGTTGTTGCCGGATTGAATTCCTCTTATAGCCATGACTTTTTTCCTTCTCCCACAAGGGGAGAAGGAAAAAAGCAAAGGCTGTAATAGGGTGTGAGAAAACTAGCTGTGGATTATTTATGCCAATCACATTCACCAAGATGCAAGGCCTAGGCAATGACTTCGTCGTGCTCGACACCATTGCCCAGTCTGTCGAACTAACCCCCGGAATGATTCGTCAGATGGCTGATCGACATTTTGGTATTGGTTGTGACCAATTGCTGGTAGTTGAAACGGCAAAGCGACCTGATGTTGATTTTGAATACCGTATTTTTAACGCCGACGGCAGTGAAGTGGCTCAATGCGGTAATGGCGCGCGTTGTGTTGGACGTTATTTGTGGGACTCGCGGTTGACCGAGAAGAAAACTATTTTGTTAGGGACAAAAGAACGTATTATAGCAGTGCGATCGGCCACTCATAACGAAGTGACAGTGAATATGGGAGTTCCGCTTCTCGAACCAGGAGCTATCCCCTTTGAAGCAGCAACCTATTCTGACTGGTATTCGGTAGAACTGCAGAAAGAGACCATACAGATAGGTGTGGTCAATTTGGGCAATCCACATGCAGTGATGTTGGTCAATGATGTAGATCAAGCGCCAGTAACAACCATTGGCGCTCAATTAGAGCGGCATCCACGTTTCCCAGAACGGGTGAATGTAGGATTTATGCAATGTTTAGGTAAACGGCATATCCGTTTGCGCGTCTTTGAGCGGGGAGTGGGTGAAACACTGGCTTGTGGTAGTGGGGCTTGTGCGGCTGTGGTGATTGGGCATGTGCATGGTTTGCTAGATGATGAGGTACAGGTTGACTTACTAGGGGGGACCCTTAAAGTGTCCTGGACAGGATTATTCAATCCAGTTTGGATGACAGGACCAGCTGAAGAAGTTTTTAGGGGTGAATGGTTAAAAAGATCGTGTTAGGATATCACTCATCATAGGTTAATGAGTGATCTGATGAGTCAATCATTTCATACACATAATAGTTATCACTTATAAAGGGAGGGCTCTTGTAAAATTTTGAGCAATGACCATATCATCATTGCTACTTTAAAGGTCAAATTTATGAAGGAGTTTAGATTTTGTGGTGCTTGTTTAAGTTTCGTGTAAACTACGCATCTCAAAATAGAACTCTTTAGCATTGGATTGGAAGCCATTTGGGCTAAATCTGACCATTTTGTGCTCGAAATCAAAATGCTGAATAATGATTTGTGATATTCAATGTCCTAAAGGAATGAAGGGCAAGAGAGGCCAAATGAAAACATCAAAGAAAACCTTAAAAAATACCAGCACAGGTCCTATGGACTTTACACCCTACAAGGAGCAAAAGGGTGAAGAGTACATGAATAAGAAACAATTGGAGCATTTTAGTCAGATATTGATTTTGTGGAAAGATCAGCTTATTGCTGATCGTGATTCTACAGTACATCATATGCAGGATGATGCGATTAATTTCCCCGATATTTTAGATCGCGCTGCCCTTGAAGAAGAACACAAGCTCGAATGGCAGACTCGAGAACGCGAGCATAAGTTGATTACTAAAATCGAACAAGCTTTGGCGCGTATTAAACAAGGTGATTATGGTTATTGCGAAGTTTGTGGTGCTGAAATTGGTATCCGCCGTTTAGAAGCACGCCCCACAGCTACCCAATGTATTGATTGTAAAACGATAGATGAAATCCGTGAAAAGCAAACGGGTATTATAGATTAAAGGTATTTGCTCACCCCCTTTGAAAAAGGGGGCGCAGGCTGTAAGGTCTGTGGGGGATTTAAAAAAGTTTGAATAGCTGTAAACCCTCTTTAAATCCCCCTTAACTCCCCCTTTTTCAAAGGGAGAGTTTGGTAGTAACTCTCCCCTTTCCGCAGTGAGGTGGGTATTCCACAGTGTGGAAGGGGGTGAGGGGGTGGATGTTAAAACTCCCCCAACCCTTTTTGCAAATGCATTTTGGTGGGATTGAGCTTTCTCTTATATAAATCCTCTAAACTACTGTGCAGAAATGGGATATTGCGTGCTTTGCTCTGGCTGGTGAATGATGTAAGATACAGTATCTTACGCTACAAACTAGTGTGCAGTGCAAAGCGTTTTGGATTATGAATACCACAAAAAGGAGCATCCATCATGTGCGGTAGAGTTCTTGCTATTGTTTTTCTTGTGTTAGCTATCATTATGGGTATTGCAGTATCAATACTGCCCCAGGATCAGTTAGTTGGCTTAGTTTATGTTTCCAGATTCATTGAGGTGATGATTCCTATCCTTGCTGTAGGCGCTTTGATCAAATATCTGTTTTCCTGCCGCCCAAAGGCTTAATTTCAGATAGGAATAATGATCCACCCTCTGTAACTGCCCTCCCTCTTTGAAAAAGAGGGAGGTAGTAGTTACGTTCTATTCCGAAGCTTGTCAAACTGCGATTCCGTAGGATGACGGGTATCAAACTCTTTCAATATGTTTTGCCGCGCAGATTTTTTTGCGGCTCGTCTTATTATTTATTTTTTAAAAACTCATGCATGCACTTTCAGTTCAGCAATTAGAAAAAATTTACAAAAACGGTGTCCACGCCCTCAATAAAATCGACCTTACGGTTGAAGAAGGAGATTTTTTTGCTTTACTTGGACCAAATGGCGCCGGTAAAACTACTTTAATTGGCATTATCACTTCTTTGGTTACTAAAACATCTGGAAAAATATGGGTGTTTGACAAGGACATGGATACGGATATCGAATTGGTTAAATCCTATATTGGATTAGTGCCACAGGAATTTAATTTCATGTTCGTGGATGATGTGACCAAAGTCATTATGAATCAGGCTGGATTTTATGGTTTGCCCTGGGCTTTAGCGAAACAGCGTACTGAAAAATATTTAAAGCAGCTGGATTTATGGGATAAAAGAAAAACGCCGGCGCGCATGCTCTCAGGCGGCATGAAGCGGCGTTTGATGATTGCGCGGGCACTGGTGCATGAGCCTAAGCTTTTGATATTAGATGAACCGACGGCTGGAGTGGATATTGAAATACGACGTATGATGTGGGATTTTTTGCGCGAAATTAATCGCCAGGGAACGACAATTATTTTAACCACACATTATCTGGAAGAAGCGGAAAATTTATGCCGTAATATTGCCATTATCGATCACGGCAATATTATAGAAAACACCAAAATGAATGTGTTGCTCAATCGGCTGAATACGGAAACCATCGTTTTATATTTACAAAATTCATTATCTATCAACCCATTACTCCCAGGCTTTCCCAGCCGCCTGGTTGATGAATTAACTCTGGAAGTAGATTTAAAACAATCTCAAACTATGAATGAGTTATTTGCGGTATTGTCACAGCAATCTATCCAAGTGTCACGTATGCGAAATAAAAGTAACCGATTAGAAGAGCTATTTTTGCAATTGGTGGGGACAGGACAGGAAAAACATGATGCAGCGTAATTATCGTCAATATTATGTGGGTTATCGAACTGTCGTTATCAGAGAAATCCAGCGATTTTTTGAATTTTGGCTTACCACCTTGGTGCCCTCGGTATTAACGACAGCACTGTATTTTCTTATTTTTGGTCGCTTAATTGGGGGTCGTATTGGTCTGATGGGTGGGGTCAGCTATGTTGAGTATATTACGCCAGGTTTGATTATGATGGCTGTGATTAATAATTCTTATGCAGGCGTTTCTTTTTCGTTTTTTGCAACTAAATTTTTTAAGCATATTGAAAATTTATTGATTGCCCCGCTGCCTAATTGGTTGATTCTATCAGGCTATATTACTGGAGGAATTATTCGTGGGGTTTTAAATGCCTTGCTAGTGACAATTACCGCATTGTTTTTTACCCGCTTGCCTATTCATCATTTTTTTCTTATGGTTTTATCGATTATTTTAACTTCAGCACTGTTTTCGCTAGCGGGATTTGTCAACGCGATGTTGGCGAAAAATTTTGATGATGTGGGTTTTGTTCCAACCTTTGTGCTGACGCCATTGGCTTATTTAGGTGGCGTATTTTTTTCGGTACAATTGTTGACTGGTTTTTGGCATACCATTGCCTTTTTAAATCCAATTCTTTATTTTATTAATTTATTTCGTTTTGGGATGTTGGGAATTACGGATGTGAATGTGGTGTTTGCTTTTTCAGTATTGGTTATTTTAACAGCGATTTTATTTGTGATTTCTATGGGGCTGTTGAATAAGGGGGTTGGGATTAAAACTTGAATCCTCATAACTAGCAATTTAATAGCCGTCCCCCATCCACGGCTAATACTTGCCCGGTAACATAATCCGCAGCTTCAATAAAAAATAATACTGCCTTGGCAATCTCAATTGGGCTGCCAGCTTGTCCTAAAGCAATCCGTGATAAAATTTCAGATTTGATTTTAACATTTAATTCATTTTCATCTTCTGGCCATAAAATAGCGCCTGGTGAAACTGCATTAACTCTGATATCTGGAGCTAGTTCTTTTGCTAAGGCATAAGTCATCATCATTAGCCCTGCTTTGGACATGCAGTAAACGGGATAGTTTTTTAGTGGTCGTTCCGCATGAATATCACAAAGATTAATGATAGTACCTTTGCGCTGGCGCAATTTGGGGGCTGCATATTGCGATAAAAAAAACGGCGCTTTCAGATTGGCGTCCATCAATTGTGTCCATTCGGCTTCATTTACTGCGCCGATAGGCGTAGGAGAAAAGCCTGAAGCATTATTCACCAAAACATCCAGATAACCGAAGGCATTGGTCGCTTCATCGATCAGACGCGATAAATCTTGAAAGCGATTCAGGTTGGCTTGCACTACTGCAGCTGAATTAGGGCGCTGTTGATTGAATTCTGCGCAAAGATTTTCCGCATCGAAAGCTGAGCTATGGTAGTGGATGATGATTTGCATACCTTTTGCGTGTAGCAGTTCAGCAATGGCCTTGCCAATGCGCCTTGCAGCTCCGGTGATTAAAACGGCTTTAGGTGAAACTGACATTAAATTTCCAGACGGTTCAGTGATCTAATTCCCTTCTTTGAAAAAGAGGGTAAGCAATCAGTTTATCTTATCATTGCAATAAGCGCAGTGACAATTTACATCAATCTGTTATGATGTTTATATTGATATCTCTATTTACCAATCACATTTATGCATAAATATCTTCGACTTACCGTTTTGTATATGCTGCTAGGCATTTTGCTATGCAGCTTGAGTGCTTGTGCGTTTAAATTACGTAATCGCAATGAGCTTCCCCCCCAGTTGCATGTGCTATATCTTAAAGCTGATGATCCTTATGGCGCTTTTGAGTCTAATTTACGTGCCAGCCTACAATCCTCGGGTATTATGCTGAGCGATACAGCAGCCGAAGCGCCAGTGACGCTTCATGTGTTAAAACCGCAGCTAACTTATGCCGCAGGTACCATCGGTACTAGTAATCAAACCCGCATCTATGCGGTCACTTATAAAGTGGCGATGATCCTGGAAGATGCAGACGGCAAGCAATTGTTGTCTCCCATGTTGCTATCAGACACTCGCAACCTGGTGCTGAGCGCCAACCAGTTGATTCGATCCAATAACCAGCTTAGCAAATTAGAGCAGGAAATGTATCGGGATATTATTTCCCAATTGTTCAATCGCTTGAGCTCGGTGCAGGTAGCCGAAGTTTTGCAAAAGACTTAATGTATGAAACTGGGTTATGACCAATTATTTCCCCATCTGGAGCGTAATCTGCGTCCGGTCTATTTAATTACCGGCGATGAAATATTATTAGTGCAGGAAGCAGCTGATGCTGTGAGGGCAGCTGCAAAAGGCAGTGGTTTTACTGAACGTGTCAGTTTTACTGTGGATACAGGGTTTGATTGGCAGGCTTTTAAAGTACAAAGCCAAAGTGGTTCATTGTTTAGTGATAAGCAGTGTTTGGAGTTGCGGATACCATCGGCAAAGTTGAATGAAGCAGGCAAAAAGACCTTAGCAGAATATTTTGAGAATCCACCCGCAAGCAAGCTGCTGTTGATTATAACTGGCAAACTCGATGCGGCTTTGCAAAAAAGTACTTGGGTTAAAATGGCTGAACAGCAGGGTGTTGTCGTGCAGATATGGCCGTTGGCGCCTGCGCAGATAGCTCCCTTTCTCTTGCGTCGTTTGCAAAAAGCAGGGTTTAAAGCGGATAGTGAGGCAGTAGAGCTGTTGGTGGCGCGGACTCAAGGCAATTTGTTGGCAGCTGCGCAGGAAATAGAAAAGCTGAGTTTGCTTTATGCGCCTGGCCGGCTAACATTGGCGCAAATCGATGAGGCTAGCGCGGATAATGCGCGTTTTAATGTATTTGATTTGGCAGATCAGATCTTGCAGGGTAATGCACCTGCCATTGTGCGGATTTTGTCGGGTTTGCGCGAAGAAGGGGTGGAGCCTACGTTGATATTGTGGGCGCTAACGCGTGAACTGCGCCAGTTAATTCCACAAGCACAGGCAAAAGCGGCGGGTAAATCTTTAGAACAAGTATTGGCGCAGGTTTGGGAAAAGCGCAAACCCGGGGTTAGGCGTATACTGGGGCGGCATTCTGCTGCCAGCCTGATGCGGTGTCTGCAAAGCGCGTCGCGTATTGATACCTTGATTAAAGGTGCGGCTGTAGGGACGCTTTGGGATGAATTGACCGATTTGTCATTGGCTATTGCAGGTATCTTCATTTGAATAAATCAGCAATTGGCATGCTTGGCGGTACCTTCGATCCAGTGCATAACGGACATATTCATTTGGCTATGTTCGTATATAATGCATTGCAATTACGCGAGTTACGCCTCATACCCTGCAATCGACCTTTATTGCGAGGAGCAACCACTGCTTCAGCAGAACAGCGTTTGCGCATGGTGCAATTGGCGGTAATTGATTATCCAGGTTTAATTGTGGACGATCGAGAGTTACAACGTGGGGGTTATTCCTATACCATAGATACTTTGTTGTCCATGCGGGATGAAGATGCCCAAACGCCATTATGCTTGATTGTGGGGATAGATCAATTTAGCCATTTTCAACAATGGCGAAATTGGCAGCAAATCATGGAATTGGTACATGTTATTGTGACTACTCGCACAGGTTATACATTTATTCCAAATCCAGAAGTTGCCGCTTTATTGGCGCAGCGTCAAACACAGGACAGCAATTTATTGAAAACACAGTCGGGCGGGGCAGTTTTTTTTCTTGAGGTGGCGCCTTTACCCATCTCTGGGACCGAAATTCGCGCCCGATTGCATGAAGGGCAGGATGTTTCAGCGCAATTGCCACCTAAAGTATGGGAATATATTTGCGAAAATAAATTGTATCGTTAAACTATCTATCTAAAACTAAAAATTATGCCATCATCAACATTATTAAACTTAGTATTACATGTTCTCGAAGAAATGAAAGCGCAGGAAGTGGTATCACTCGATGTGACCCAGCTTACCAATATCACTGATACCATGGTGATCTGCAGTGGAACTTCAAGCCGGCATACCAAATCAATCGCTGATCGGCTGGTTATGGAAAGTAAACGCCAGGGTACAAAACCCTTGGGCGTGGAAGGTGAAGAAGCGGGAGAATGGATTTTAGTAGATTTAGGTGATGTGTTAGTGCATATCATGTTGCCAGAGACACGCGAATTTTATAGTCTGGAAAAATTATGGAGTTCTGCTAAGCAATTACGTGAGGAACGTAGCAGCTTGGGTAAAGCCTCCCGTCATCGTGCAGCTGAATAGGAAATATTGGGAAATGCTGCAATGAAAATCACGCTGATTGCCGTTGGCAAACGCATGCCAGATTGGGTAGCAGCAGGATTTCAAGAATATGTGCAGCGATTGCCATCGGACTATGGCATCAAATTAGTTGAAATTTCAGCCGCTAAAAGAACTAAGGGGGCTGATATAAACCGGTTATTGCAGGGCGAAGGGGAGAGCATATTAGCCGCAATTCCCCCGGGTGACCGGATAATAGCCTTGACGGAACGAGGACAGTTGTGGGATACCAAGGGATTGGCACAGCAATTACAAACTTGGCATGATGGTGGATACGGCATCAGTTTACTGGTGGGTGGCCCAGAAGGGTTACCGGCTTCTTGCCTTGCCAGAGCACATCATCGTTGGTCACTCTCGCCGCTTACTTTCCCTCATCCGTTAGTGCGAATTCTGATTGCAGAGCAGATTTATCGCGCCTATAGTTTGTTGCATAATCACCCTTATCATCGAGCATAATTTAGGATGAAGTCAGGTTAAAACATGGTTAATTTGCAGTTAAAAAATTATTCAGCCGAGGCGCAATTATTTACGCGCAGGGTGTTTTTCGCCATTTTTGTTATCGCAGTATTACTGTGCGCCTTGGTGGGACGACTATTTTACCTGCAAGTGGATCAACACGAGTTATACACGACATTATCTAACCAGAATCAATTAAATTTAATCCCCGTAGATCCTAACCGTGGCCTGATTTACGATAGGAATGGCGTGCTGTTAGCAGAAAATATTCCTGTGTACACTTTGGATGTGATTCCTGACCATGTGCCGCATTTTGAAGCCACGCTCAAAGAAGTTGAAAAAATAATCAATATCAGTCCTGAAGATTTGCAGCAGTTTCGTCGAGCGCTCAAGCAGCGGCGTTCTTCTGAAGGGGTTTCCTTGAAGCTAAATCTCACTGACGATGAAGTGGCGCGTTTTTACTTAGATCAATACCGCTTCCCAGGTTTTGGCATCACTGGCCGTTTAATGCGTTATTACCCCCAGGGTGACACTATGGTTGGCGCGTTGGGTTATGTGGCGCGTATTAATGAGCAGGAACTTAGCACAGTCGATAATGTGAATTATGCGGCGACAAATTACATAGGTAAGCTGGGTGTAGAAAAATATTATGAGCCACAACTGCATGGCAAAGTCGGTTACCAGCAAGTGGAAACTGACGCCAATGGTCAGGTAGTACGTACTTTGAAAAATATTGATCCGGTGCCTGGTGATAATTTATATGTCAGTCTGGACAGCGGCCTGCAAAAAGCGGCTGAAACAGCCCTGGGAGACGATCAGGGGGCGATAGTGGTGATTAAGCCTGCTACCGGAGAAGTGTTGGCCTTTGCCAGCAATCCGCGTTATGACCCGAATCTATTTGTCAAAGGCATCAGCTCTCAGGATTATAAAATTTTGCAGCAAGACCCTGAGCGGCCGCTTTATAACCGTGCCTTGCGTGGGCTATATGCGCCAGGTTCTACGATGAAGCCGTTTTTGGCTACCCAATATTTAGATCTCAAAGTAGTCACTCCCACGTTTCAGATTCATGACCCAGGCTGGTTTACTATACCTGGCGTCAGCCATGTGTTTAAAGACTGGAAAAAAGGCGGTCATGGTATAGTTAATATGTACAAGGCGATTGTGCAATCCTGCGACACGTATTTTTATACGGTGGCGGCAAGAGCCGGCATCAATCGGATGAATGATATACAGTACCGTTTTGGATTTGGTAAACCAACGGGTTTGGATGTCAGTGAAGAATTGGGCGGTGTTGTGCCTTCGCCTGCTTGGAAACGTGCGAGCATGGGGCAGGGTTGGTATGGGGGTGATACAGTCAATGCTGGGATTGGACAAGGCTTTACGCTAGTCACACCATTGCAAATGGCAGAGGCCGCAGCCACTATGGCCAATCGTGGCGTGCGCATTAAACCGCATTTAGCTTTAAAATGGCAGAAACCGGACGGTTCTTTTGTCCCAGTGGTACCTGAACAAAATCCGCCAGTTAAATTACAAAATCCTTGGGTTTGGGATTTTGTTATCAATGGTATGCAAGGTGTGGTTGAAGCGGGAACGGCACGTTCTATACACAACAACAATTACACCATTGCCGGTAAAACCGGAACCGCGCAAGTATTTCGTCCCAAAAGTTATGGTGACGATGATAATGCCGGTATTCCGAAAAAATACCGCAGTCATGCGTGGTTTATCGGTTTTGCACCGGTAGATAAGCCGCAGGTTGCCATTGCTGTGCTGGTGGAAAATCATCCACACCAGGGGCCGGCGGTTGCCAAAAAAGTGCTGGATTATTATTTCTTACCAGACCACGGTCAGGCAATTGCACAAGCACAGGCGGCAGCAGCCAGTAGTGCTGCGACCGCGACAGGGGCGGGTCAAAGTCCACCACCGCCAGTTCCTGATGAATCCAACGTACCTAATGATTGATTTTATGAGCCAAAATAACCTACTCCAAGAGTCATTTTCTACGCCCTCGGGTAACCGTTTGGTGCGTTCGTTTTGGGAAAAAATGCATATCGATATGCCGTTGTTTATTGGGTTGGCATTGGTATTGGCAGCCGGAGGGTTGATTTTATTCAGTGCCGATAATCAAAGTTTGGTATTAATCATTCGCCAGGCAATATGGGTGGTATTGGCAGTAGCGGCGATGTTTTTGTTTGCGCAGATTCCGCCAGAGCGATACCAACAATGGACGCCTGTCATTTTTTTAATAGGTTTAGCATTATTGGGTGCAGTATTAGTGATTGGACATTCCGGTAAAGGTGCCCAGCGTTGGTTAGGATTCGGGTCGTTTCATTTTCAACCCTCTGAAATCATGAAGTTGGCAATGCCTATGATGTTAGCTTGGCTACTGGATAAAACCTCACTGCCACCTAAGCTTTGGGTGTTATTAATCTGTGCTGTGTTGTTAGTCGTGCCGGTGGGTTTAACTGCCAAGCAGCCAGATTTGGGCACTGCCTTGATTATTATGTTTACTGGGGTATGTGTGTTGTTATTAGCAGGCATCAGATGGCGTTATGTGATTATTTTGGTGTTGATGATTGCAGCTTCTGCACCATTTTTGTGGCATTTTCTGCATGATTATCAGCGGCAGCGCGTGTTGACTTTTTTAGATCCAGAGCGTGATCCGTTGGGTACCGGTTATCATATTATCCAGTCAAAAATTGCCATTGGCTCGGGCGGGATATTTGGTAAAGGCTATTTGCAGGGTACACAGTCACATTTGCAATTTTTACCTGAACATGCCACGGATTTTATATTTGGGGTGTGTGGGGAAGAGTTTGGCTTGATTGGTAGTGTGTTGTTGATTTTATTGATGACTTTTGTGGCATTGCGCGGGCTTTATATTAGCACGCAAGCACAGGATACCTTTTCACGTTTGTTGGCGGGTAGTTTGAGTCTCACGTTTTTTCTATCCTGTTTTGTGAACATGGGAATGGTGACTGGATTGCTGCCCGTGGTGGGGGTGCCACTGCCATTAATTAGTTATGGTGGCTCGGCGATGATTACCATTATGATTGGGTTTGGGATTATTATGTCGATTCATACGCATAGGAAATTGTTGGGGCGGTGAGGATTGATTTATTCTAATCAGCTTTAACTTTACTCCTTCTCCCCTTGTGGGAGAAGGAATAAGGTATTTTTTTATATATTAGAGCAAAACACATGAACCAGAAACTATCCATATTTGTAAAATTAATCATTTCTTTATTGTTATTTTTTACAAGCGCTGCTTTTGCCTTAGACTTGCGCCATGAACCTGAGGTGCGAGCTTATATCACTGCAGTCAGTAAAAAATACGACTTCAATGAAAACCAACTCACCTCCTGGTTCAGGCAAGTACAATTCAACCCCGAAGTTATCGCCAAAATGACCCAACCTCCTGGCAGAGTTATACCTTGGTATGCCTACCGCGATTTATTTATCACAGATGAACGCATCCGTGAAGGCGTTGCTTACTGGAGAAAGAACGCCAAAGCTTTAGCTGCTGCTGAGCGTGAATACGGTGTGCCGGCCTCAGTGATTGTCGGAATTATCGGTGTAGAAACATCCTATGGTGGTAATAAAGGTCATTTTTCCGCGTTTGATACACTGAGTACCTTGGCATTTCGTTATCCGTCGCGCAGTAAGTTTTTCATGAATGAATTGACTCAGTTTTTATTATTAACCAGAGAGCAAGGTTGGAACCCATTTAGTATTAAGGGCTCATATGCCGGTGCTTTAGGTTTGCCACAATTTATGCCTAGCAGCTACCGCATTTACGCAATTTCAGCAGAAGATAACGGCTTAAGTGATTTATTTCACAATAACCGTGATGCTATAGCCAGTGTGGCTAATTACTTGCAAAAAAAAGGTTGGCGTCGAGGTGAACCGGTAGCACTGCCGGCGAAAGTGGTGAACCAGAATTTTCGTAGTTTAAGTGATCAAGATGGCAGGCTGCGTTTTTCAATAGGAGAATTAGCGAACTATGGATTGGAGCCTGAAAAACATGTTCCCAGCTCGACGCGCGCCGGTGTGTTATTCTTTGATGGCGGTGATGCTTGGGAACATTGGCTGACCTTCGCTAATTTTCAGGTAATCAAGCGATATAATGAAAGTAATCGCTACGCTTTGGTAGTGTATGAGTTAGGTTCTATCATTAAAAAACAAGTGGCGAAGTGAGCCTATGGCAATTATTCGTTGTGGTTGGAGTAATGGCAATGCGTTGTTAACACAATACCATGATAATGAATGGGGTGTGCCCTTGCATGATGAGCACAAACTATTTGAGTTTTTATTGTTGGAAGGCGCTCAAGCAGGGTTAAGCTGGCTGACCATATTAAAGAGACGCGAGCATTATCGTTTAGCGCTGAATCAATTTGATCCGCAAAAAATTGCACGCTATACCCCCGCTAAAATCGAGCGCTTACTTGCCAATCCCGGATTAATCCGTAATCGTTTGAAGATCGCAAGTCTTGTTACCAATGCGCGCGCATTTCTGGAAGTACAAGCAGAATTTGGTTGTTTTGACCAGTATATTTGGCGTTTCGTCGATGGGCAGCCCATCATTAATCGCTGGAAAAGTAGCGGTGAAAATCCAGCAACAAGTAAGGCATCTGATGCCATGTCCAAAGATCTAAAGCGCCGCGGTTTTACGTTTGTCGGTTCTACGATTTGCTATGCATTTATGCAGGCCACCGGTATGGTAAATGATCACGCGGTAAATTGTTTTCGTTATCCTGAAGTGATGTCATGTCAGAAGAAGATTTATTCCAACGTGCTTTAGAATTACACCAGACTGGCCAATTTGCGCAAGCAGAAGCCTTGTATAAACAAATACTCGTCAAAGAACCGGGGCGCGCTGAAGTATTGCATTTGTTAGGTATTCTGGCTGGGCAGCAGGGCGATTACGGTTCAGCATTAAAATGGATACAGGCCGCTATAGAAAAAGAACCGGATTCGGCGACCTTTTATAACAGTTTGGGCAATGTCTATCGCCAGTCAGATCAAATTGATTTAGCGATTGAAAACTATCAAAAGGCGCTGAAATTACAGCCCAACTCACCATCAGCCAATAATAATTTAGGCATATTATTTTACCGCCAGAATCAATTTGATGAAGCGATAAAATATTATCAAGCCGCCATCGCTTTAAAACCTGATTACGCCGATGCACATTTTAATCTCAGCACGGCACTTACAGCGCAACAAAAATTCAGCGAAGCTAAACAACAATTGGAAATGGCTTTACGCATTCAACCCGAACATCCCCAAGCCCATGCGCATTTAGGCCAATTATTATTGCAGGAAAATCGTCCCCTGGAAGCTACGGCGCATTTTGAAGAACGCTTGCGATTAGATCCTGAGCATGCGGAAACCCACCATCAATTGGCTGTAGCGTTGACGCAGTTGAATCATTTGGAAGAAGCCATTTCTCATTATGAAAAAACCTTAAAGTTGCAGCCACATCACACCGAAGCTTTACATAATTTAGGTGCTTTATATTTGACACAACGCCAACCGGAATTGGCGCTGCGTTGTTATTTAAGTCTGCTGTCTCTGCAGCCGGATTTAGATACCTATTATAATCTTGGGGTTATTTTTTCTTATCAAGATCGTCATGATGAAGCCATTAACTATTTGCAAGAAGCGTTACGCCTAGAGCCGGATTTTTATAATGCGCATGTGAATTTAGGTGCGGTGTATTTAAAAAAAGAAGATTTACCACAGGCGGCTCACCACTATGAAGCTGCGTTAAAACTACGTCCCAATGATCCTGAATTGTTATATATTTTAGCGGCGATTTCACGAAAATCTGCGCCCACTTCCGCGCCATCCGAATATGTGGAACATTTGTTTGATCAATACGCACCGCATTTTGAGAAGCATTTGCAGGAGTATTTGCATTATCAGGTGCCGGATTTATTGTTTAAAGCAGTGACGGCAGAAATCGGCTCACAAAAGGAAGATTGGGTGATTTTGGAATTGGGATGTGGCACGGGTTTATGCGGTGTACCATTTCGGCGTTTGGCGCGCCAATTGATTGGAGTGGATTTGTCGGAAAAAATGTTAGATGCCGCTAGGCAAAAAAATATTTACGATGAATTGCGTCATGCGGATATAAACAGTGTGTTGGAAAAAAGCCGGGATATTGATTTAGTTTTAGCAGGGGATGTGTTTGGTTATGTAGGCGATTTAGATGAGACATTTGCTTTGACTAGAACGGCTTTAAAAGCAAATGGTTGGTTTGCATTTACCGTAGAAAAGACTTTCTCCGCACCATTTTATTTACAAAGCAATGCGCGTTTTGCGCATAGCCGCGATTACATTGAATCGCTAGCACAAAAGCATAATTTTACGATTGTGCGTTGTGATAATGCTGTGTTGCGCGAACAAAAACAGCAGCCGGTTGAGGGGTATTTGTTTTTATTAAGACCGCTTCATTAAATTGTGTAATGTTTTTTAAAAGGATACAAAAATGTCAGAAGATATACGCGAGCTATTTGATTTAATGCGCAATTTGCATCCTAATGCATTAACACAATTCCTGACAAATCCTTGGCAGATTCTTCAGAATAATAGGCGTCCTATTTCAACAGGTATGATGATTTTTAGTTTGTGTTTATTACTAACCGCAGCTCTGGCTGAATTACAAACAACTCCCTCAAATTCAAGGATTCAAATTCAACATTTTATTGGAATGATGTTTTTAATGATTGGTGTAATCTTGCGCGCAAGAGGCGAATTAGCAATGCTGCCCCAAGCGGCTATACCGCCAGTAGTTCCACAGCACCCACATGACGCTAAAGATGATGACGATGAAGAAAAACCCCTCCTTCAATCTCTATCTCCGGCATAAAGATTGGCTCATTGTGGGGAAAAGCCACCAATTTGCCTTCATTTCCCCAGAAGTGTAAAATCCGCCTGTTTTCCAACTACTTCTCTGCTAAGGAGTGCATTATGGCTAGTGCGTTACTGATACATGGAGTGCCGGTAGAATGCATTAATCAAGCTGCAGTCACTTATTATGTTCCCGCCAAAGTCATTATTTCAGTGCTAGATACCGAAGGGGGGCAGGTCGGCATGGCCAGTCCGAATAAAAATGGCACTTTTGACTATGGTCCCATGCAAATTAATTCTATCTGGTTATCTAAAATTGCGCCTTATGGCTATACGCGCGATCAAATACAAAACGATCCTTGTGTAAATGTGATGGTGGGTACTTGGATATTGAGTAGTAATATTGCTGATTCGCTGGCCGCAGCTAATGGGGGCTATTGGCAAGGGGTGGCGGGTTATCATTCGCATACGCCGTATTTGAATGAACGCTATCAGAGTAAGGTTTTGACGAATTATCAGCAGTTATCGCAGATTTTGTCTCAGACGGAGACGTAGTTTTGTATTCCTCTTGGAAGTTCTCACCCCCTTTTTCAAAGGGGGTGAGAATTTGCGAGAGGGTATAGTGCCAGAGCAGAAAAAGCAGTCAAGAAGAAGCAGTTCAGCCCGCCACCAAACTCAAAAACTCCGCCCGCGTGCGATTATCATCCCGAAACGATCCCAACATTTTCGAAGTCTTCATCACCGAATTCTGTTTCTCCACTCCGCGCATCATCATGCAAAAATGCTTAGCTTCAATAATCACCCCAACTCCGGCTGCACCAATGGCCTCAAATACACATTGCGCAATCTGCTCGGTCAGCTGTTCCTGCACCTGTAAGCGTCGTGCAAATAAATCCACAATCCGCGCAATTTTAGACAAGCCAATAATTTTACCTTTAGGAATATAAGCCACATGGCATTTACCGACAAAAGGCAATAAATGATGTTCGCACAATGAATACAGCTCAATGTCTTTGACAATCACCATTTCCGACATGGATGAGCTAAAAATTGCTTGATTCACCAAGGTATCTAAATCCTGATGATAGCCACGAGTCAAATAACGCATCGCTTCAGCGGCGCGTTTGGGGGTGCCGCGCAAACCTTCACGATTTACATCTTCACCAATTGATTTAATAATTTCAGTAAAATATTTTTCCATAATGCAATATCTTCAATCAAATGAGCCGGACATAGGACGCCCGCCCAATAAGTGAAAATGCAGATGATAAATGATCTGACCACCACCCGCATTGCAGTTGATAGCCACTCGGTAACCTGGCTCGGCAATTTGCAACTTTTTAGCCAGCTGCTGAGTGACATGCAGCATATGGCCAGCCAAAGAAATATCTTCAGTTGTCAAATCATTCAAAGTGGCAATATGTTTGCGTGGGATGATAAGTTTATGGCTGGGGGCTTTGGGGTGAATATCATCAAAGGCGATGACTTGATCGTCTTCGTAAAGAATCGTTGCGGGTATTTCTTTGGTGATGATTTTGCAGAATAAGCAATCGGTCATGGTGTTAGCCTGCTAATTAGTTAGATGTAACTCTCTTTATTTGAGAGGCTGGGCATCATAACATGGTTAAAAAAAAGAATCTCCTTCGATCTATTCGAGCATGCTAAATCCCAGATCTGTACTTTGTTCAGGATGTATCAAGCTTTGCCATGAAGTATAAGATGAGTCATCAGTAGAATGAGCCACTGTACTGACTAACGAGCGCAATTCTGGTTGTATTTCTAGACGTTTTAAAAGTAAATTAGCGATGGAGTTATTCAGGTTAAAATCATTTCTTGAGTCAAATAGAGACAGCACATTAGCAATATCAGCATAACTGACGGTTGGCCGTTCGATTAATATTTCAGAACTTTTGCTATTTGAATTTTTTAAAGGCTGTAACATTGTAACCAATTTGTTATACGCTTCTCGAATAGATCGGGGTGCTTCTTTGCTTGCAGTAGTAAAATTTTGTAGGAGATTTTCTTCCGCCAAAACCCGAAGTAATAAGCCATCATCAAATACTATTTTTTGTAGCTCTTTATAGTTAACTGGTAATGCCTGCATTTGTTCAGTGTAAGGCAATTTTTTGCGCAGTTGGCTGGTAATTCTATACGCCGTTGTCTCATCAAAATACTCTGTCAAAAATTTACCTAAATCAGCCATAAAACTGCTAATTCGGGTAGTTTCTTTTTTTACATCCTGTTGTTGTGAAGTTTTGACAAAATATTCAGTTAATTTTTTAAAATTATCTATAATTTCTGGATCTTTTATAAGCTGAGATATAAGATTTTCTATTAGAGAACTTTTTATATCAGTAACATAATCAGCAAATCGACATACACCCATATATTTCATTTCTGTCATCATGCAATTGGTAGCTGTTTCAATACTTTCAGTTAAAGAGCTACAAATTTTAATCGGTGTTTTTAACCAACTGGCTTGATTTGTAACATCATTGCAAGTAAATTCTTCAGGTAGATTATATTTTTCTTTATGTTCCAGAAGAAACATTCCTTCTTCTTCAAGAAAACCATGCGAACTTAGCATTTGTTGTACAGCGCCGGGGCCTGATCGATTGATCACCTTGTATAAATGGTCAAATTTTGTATAGGTTTCTGGAACCCTATCCATTTTGGCATAATTGTCAAAACAGGTGTGAATTAAATCTTTAGTTAGAGGATGGCCTGGGCTACATACGAATGCATCATTGCCAGCGGCATTGAAACCGGCAGTAGAAGAAGTTACATTAAAACATTCTTTTTCTGAAGAAAATGCCGGATGTTTATGTAAAGCAGATTTACCAGGGGCTAAATCGCTGTCGACATAAGCGCCGCCATATTCTTGTTCTGTTCTATATCGAATCAAATCGCTAGCTGCTCCGTAATTGGGGCGGAATTTATCCATTTCATAACGGATAAGTTCCTGCATTTGCTCCACTTCTTTTTCACTGAGATACTTAGATGGTTTTCTAAATAAAACGCTGATATCGGCTACGAGAATAGGTTTTTCTGCTGAAGATGAGCTGGGACTGGCAGATTTTGTGCCTTCAATAATTTGATCTATTTCTGAACTTGCAGTAAATACATAACCGCGCTCTTTGTATTCGCGATGCACTGAGGTGGGCATGGATTTATAATCCACCCATAATATAGGTTGCATATTTGGATTTTTATTGCGCCAGTCTAGCAATATATGATGATTGCTGGTGTCGGGTGTTTGGTCATTTTTAGGTAGTGGACGAGTGCCTACCCATATAGTGCTAATAATTTTAGGTGTTGCAAAGACAGTTTTTTTATCTTTCACTTCTTGGTCAGGTATTTTATCCTTAGTTGTATCTAGGTGGGTATTAATTGCTAAATAAGTTGAAGCCGGTTTTTTTAGAACTGATACGGTTTTTAATTCTTTAGGGTCGGTTTCTATGGAAACATTTTCAGTGACTAAGCCTGTTTTTATATCCGAGACATCTTTAATATCTGCAGGTAATTTGGGTTTTAGAAATTTGGCAATAGCTTCAATACGATTGTCAAATTGCTGTGCAATAACAGGGATAGTTACAGGATATTGTTTCTGAATGGACTGAATAGAGTTTAATATGGCGTTATATTGCTTTAGGATAATATCTAAAGAATTTTTCTTTTCACTAAAATCGATAACGTTATCTTCACAGTTTTCAATTAAATCTTTCAGATCTTTTAAAACTGCACCAATATCTGTTGTAAATTCGTAAGCTTGACTAGTCATGGTATTGCATCGATAATTAATTATTGTGAGTTATTATAATTAGCTAAAATTAATGCTTTATTAAAGATGGCTTTTTATAATTAAAATTTCATGACATGTAATGCCTTAAGGTTTTATTAAATAAATTGCTAAATCGTTGTTATTTAATATAATGGCTTAGATTAAAAACTTATATTAATGTGAAAGAATATGCCACTTAGTCCCCACAAATTATCCTATGAAAGTTTTCTAGAAATTATCCGTTGGTTGAATAAAGCAGATACACACAAATTGTCCTCTCCCACTAATATCAAAGCTATTGTTACTGAAATGCCAAAAGACGGTAAAATTTTCTCTTTTGATTTTAAAAGAGAAGTATTAAGTTTTACTGACATTAGAAAACCGTTTGAACCCAAAAAAGTATGCCCAGAAAACTATACTGACATTATGGCAACGATCTGGCAGGAGTCTGTTTATTTAATGGTAGGCAGAGAGCCAACTTGTTATCTGCCATTTAAAACTATTGCTGAAAAATCTATTGCTGATTTATCTGCAGTTGTAAAAACGAGTGAAGTGATAAGTACTGATGGGATACAAGGAATGATCCTTGAGTATGCGTTAGATGCTGACAGACTGGCTGAAGCTGCCGAAAAGCTTGGGTTTTTTAAATCTCCTACGCTCGAAAAATCTGACGAAATTGACAGCGGCACTGTGCCCTATGTAAGCAAGCACTCTTTTTGATTTTTCTGTTTTATTTGCTAGTAAATATCACTTGCTTAGGTTGTTAGGAATAGCCATATACCTTATAATCCCTTCCCACTTTTAAACCTGACCTACAGCCTATATGACCTTAAAAATTA
Source organism: Gammaproteobacteria bacterium (assembly GCA_035546635.1). NCBI lineage: Bacteria > Pseudomonadati > Pseudomonadota > Gammaproteobacteria > Gammaproteobacteria bacterium. The sequence continues at coordinate 6,466 of DASZWJ010000011.1, read as the reverse complement.
TCTCCATGAACCTAAATGGCATCCGCTCCGCAGCTGCTAAAGGCTTTTTCACCTGGCTTGCTGAGCAAAATGCCGATGTTGTTTGTTTACAAGAAACCAAAGCCCAGATGGAGCATCTAGACGGCGTGCACTTCCGCCCGGAAGGTTATCATTGCTATTTTCATGATGCTGAGAAAAAAGGCTATAGTGGGGTGGGGATTTATACCCGACAAAAACCGGATAAAATTGAAATAGGGCTAGGTTGGCCGATTGCCGATCAGGAAGGGCGCTATATTCAGGCGGATTTTGGTAAATTATGTATTGCGTCACTTTATATGCCTTCGGGTACTAGCGGAGAGGAGCGGCAGAAGCATAAATTTGAGTTTATGGCGCATTATATGTTGTTGCTTAAGAAAATTTATGACCAAGCTAAGATCCGGGATTTTATTATTTGTGGAGACTGGAATATTGCGCATAAAAATATCGATTTGAAAAATTGGCGCAGTAATCAGAAAAACTCCGGGTTTTTGCCGGAGGAGCGGGCTTGGTTGGATGAGTTATTTGATAGCGTTGGTTTTGTGGATGCATTTAGAGTCGTTAATCAGGAACCGGATCAATATACTTGGTGGTCGCATCGTGGGCAGGCTTGGGCAAAAAATGTTGGGTGGCGGATTGATTATCAGATTATTACGCCGGGATTGCGTGATAAGGTGCGGTCAGCAGAGATTTATAAAAAAGAGAAATTTTCTGACCATGCGCCGTTGATTATGGAGTATGATTTGTAAAATCATTCAAGCAGGGATGGTAATCTGTTTGGCATGTGTTATTGTTCTAGCTTTAGCTATTGGCCGCCGCTGAGATATTTACCGCTAGATTTACCGTATCAATCATTATTGAAGAGCACCCATGACAGATTACAAAAATACCTTAAATCTCCCCAAAACCGACTTCCCCATGAAAGCCGATCTGGCGAAGCGGGAGCCGCAAGTCCTAGAATTTTGGGAACAACAACAAATCTACAGCAAGCTCCGTGCGCAAAGATCACAGCATAAAAAATTTATCCTGCACGACGGCCCCCCTTATGCAAATGGCCGCATTCATATCGGTCATGCACTCAATAAAACCCTAAAAGATATCGTATTAAAATCTAAATCCCTGGCTGGGTATGACACGCCATATGTACCTGGCTGGGATTGTCACGGCCTACCCATTGAATTAAATGTTGAAAAAATGCTGGAAAAAAGCGGCCAAAAAGCCACGCCGCGCGAGTTTCGTAAAGCGTGTCGTGATTATGCCCAAGGCCAAATGGAAATTCAGCGTGACGAATTTAAACGCTTAGGCGTGTTTGGTGATTGGAGTCATCCCTATTTGACCATGGATTTTTCCTTTGAAGCAGACGTGATAAGAAGTCTCGCGCAAATTATTAAAAATGGTCACATGGTGCGTGGCAGTAAGCCGGTGCATTGGTGTGTGGTTTGTGGGTCAGCGTTAGCTGAGGCAGAGGTGGAATACCGCGATAAAAATTCTCTGGCGATAGATGTGCGTTTTGAAGTAGTTGATCCGGCTCAGTTTTTAGCGCGTTTTAACCGCAAATACGTGCCGTTTCATCCGGTCAGTGTAGTGATTTGGACTACCACGCCATGGACACTGCCGGCCAATCAGGCAGTGGCTTTAAACACGAATATCGAATATGCGTTGATTGAATATGTACCGCTGTCAGAAGCGCATCAAGCGCAACAGAATGGTGACCCAACACAAAAAGCTTATCTAGTGGTTGCGGCCTCATTAGTCGACTCGGTCATGCAGCGTTGTGGTATAACCAACTACCATGTGGTTGCCTCAAGTTTAGGTGAGGCATTAGAAGGGCTGAAGCTACAACATCCCTTTTTACCACGCCAAGTGCCTATTATTTTGGGCGATCATGTGACTGTCGATGCCGGTACTGGTGCAGTGCATACGGCGCCAGCGCATGGTCAAGAAGATTATGTGGTCAGCAGTCGTTACGGGTTAGCGTTGGAAAATCCTGTAGACGATAAAGGCTGTTTTGTCGCAGGAACGCCGTTTTTTGCCGGTGAACATGTGTATAAAGTCAATGAGCATGTGGTAGAAGTACTGCAGGAACACGGGAAGCTGCTGCATCTTGAGAAGATTAATCACAGCTATCCGCATTGTTGGCGGCATAAAACACCGCTGATCTTTCGTGCCACGCCGCAGTGGTTTATCAGTATGGAGCGCAAAGGTTTGCGCGGACATGCATTAGCAGCCATAGACCGCGTCAAATGGTCGCCAGATTGGGCGCAGGCGCGGATTGCGGATATGGTGGTGCAGCGTCCTGATTGGTGTATTTCGCGACAGCGGTTATGGGGCACACCCCTAACATTGTTTGTGCATAGACAGACTGATGAGTTACATCCTGAGACACCCGCATTGATGGAAAAAGTAGCCGCTCTGGTAGAGCGAGATGGCATCGATGCCTGGCATGATTTGGCAGTAGAGACTTTATTAGGTGAGGAGGCAGCTGATTATCGTAAGGTGTCTGATAGTTTGGATGTATGGTTTGATTCCGGTGTCACTCATGCTTGTGTATTGGCTAAACGCCCCGAGCTCACTTGGCCGGCAGATATGTATTTAGAAGGTTCCGATCAGTTTCGTGGTTGGTTTCAATCTTCATTATTAACGGCAACGGCTATGCGTGGTGAGGCACCCTACCGTATTGCACTGTCACATGGTTTTACCATCGATGTAGAAGGGCAGAAGATGTCCAAATCGCTGGGTAATGTGATTTTGCCGGAAAAGGTGTGGAGTAGTTTAGGCGCGGATATTTTGCGATTATGGGTGGCTTCTACGGATTATCGCGCAGAAGCGACCATCTCCGATGAAATATTGCAAAGAGTAGCGGAGGTGTATCGGCGCATACGTAATACTGCGCGCTTCTTGCTATCAAATTTGTTCGACTTTAATCCGTTGCAGCATGCGCTACCATTTACTGAATTACTGGCGTTAGATCGCTGGGCGATCGATCGGGTACGACGTTTGCAGTTGGAAGTTAGACAGGCCTATGATCTTTTTCAGTTTCATCAGGTCAGCCAGAAGCTGCAGCAATTTTGTACAGTTGATATGGGTAGTTTTTACCTGGATATTATTAAAGACCGTCAGTATACGGCGAAGACTGAGAGCCGTGCCCGGCGTTCTGCGCAGACGGCGATGTATTATATTTTGGAATCTTTAGTGCGGGCATTGGCGCCTATTGTGAGTTTTACAGCGGAAGAAATCTGGCAAAATATGCCGTGGAAGGCGCAGGAATCCGTGTTTTTGGCTACCTGGGATGAAAAATTGCCGGCATTGGCAGTTGATGAGCCATTTGGCGCCGCTTATTGGCAGCAGTTGATGCAAGTGCGGGAGCAGGTGAATCGAGAGTTAGAAAAAGCACGCGTTGTAGGTAGCATTGGTTCTGGATTGGCAGCTGAAGTGGATTTATATTGTGAACCTAAGTTATATGATGCTTTAGCCAAAATTGGTGATGAGTTGCGTTTTGTATTGATTACTTCTGGTGCGCGGATTCATCCTGCTTCTTCACGCGAAGAGGGAGCGGTTGTTACGGCAATATCGGAATTATGGATTAAAGTTTCTGCTTCAGCTTATGAGAAATGTGAGCGTTGCTGGCATAGACGTGCAGATGTGGGTAGTGACTCGCAGCATCCAGGTTTGTGTGCACGTTGTGTGGAGAATGTGGTGGGTGTTGGGGAGTTGCGGGAATTTGCTTGATTTTTTTCTTCCCTGGGAGGTGCCCTCTAACAGCCTTGGCATTTTCCCTTCTCCCACAAGGGGAGAAGGTATAATGAATTTTTTTATTAATAGAGAATTATGCAAACCTCTAAAAAAAACGCGTTAAAATGGTGTTGGCTGTCAGTGATAGTCATTGTGCTGGATCAGCTGAGTAAATATTGGGTTGAGACACATTTAATACCGTATCAGCCTTTACCGGTGCTACCATTTTTTAATTTAACCTTGATGCATAATACCGGCGCGGCTTTTAGTTTTTTAAGTCGCACTGGGAATTTATCCACTTGGTTGTTTAGCATGGTAGCGATAGTTGTCAGTATCGTACTGATTGCCTATTTAAGACGCATTCCTGCTGCGCGGCGCTGGATGGCTTGTGCTTTGGCTTTGGTGTTGGGAGGAGCGCTTGGTAACTTGTTGGATCGGTTTACTTCAGGGTATGTGATTGATTTTTTAGATTTTTATTATCAGCATTGGCATTTTGCGGCGTTTAATCTGGCAGATTCTGCTATTACGGTGGGTGCGGCGATGTTGTTGATTGAGGCATTTTTCTTTAAGAGAGAACCATCTTAGTTTTAGCTGTATGGCTGTCATCCTTGGCTTACGCTTTAGGATGACAGCCTAGCAGCCTAGAACCAATCCTTATTAATTTCCCCAGTTTTACCATCGATATCTAAATCGACTTTCTTGCCATCTTTATCCAGTGCAATCGCTTCATATTCACCACGGTCAAAGCCAATCTTAGAGATGCCATGATAACCGGCGTTCTCTAGTTTTTTAGCTATGTCTAATAGTGACAGCGTAGTGGCTTTGGCTTTAGGCTCAACTATTTCGCCAGTTTGTGGATTGATGCGAATTTTTAAGTTTTCTCCCTGGCTATTAAATGCTTTCGTCACATAAAGTCCATTTTGGAATTCGATTTCGCGGAATACGGTGTAACCTTTGGATTGTAGGTTTTCCAAAATTTTTGATAGCGGCATGGCATTAGCAGGCATTTCATCTGCGAATACAGTTTGCATTCCTAAGCTTAAAAAACTGATTAAGATAGCAATTGAGGCATATTTTCTCATGAATTGTCTCCTTTTTATTCGGGCAGTTGGTGGAGGTATGTTAACATACTTATAACTATTCAGACATTGCTAAAAGAGTTCTAACCTATGAAAATCTTACTAGCCAATCCGCGTGGATTTTGTGCCGGTGTTGACCGGGCGATAGAAATCGTCGAGCGTGCGCTTGAAGTGCTGGGAGCGCCAATTTATGTGCGCCATGAAGTGGTGCATAATCGATTTGTCGTCGATAATTTGCGTCAGCGTGGCGCGGTTTTTACCGATGATTTGCAAGAGATTCCAGAAAATGCCACCGTGATTTTTAGCGCACATGGGGTATCGCAGACCGTCAGAGAAGAGGCTAAGGCACGTTCACTTAAAGTATTTGATGCGACCTGTCCGTTAGTGACCAAAGTGCACTTAGAAGTGGCGCGTTATAGCCGCCTAGGTATAGAGTGTATTTTAATAGGTCATGCCGGACATCCTGAAGTTGAAGGCACTATGGGACAATATGACAATGCCGATGGTTGTATTTACTTGGTGGAAACTGAACAAGATGTCGCCAGATTAGCCGTGAAAAACTCTGATAATCTGGTGTATGTGACGCAGACCACGCTCTCTACTGATGATACCGCGCGCATCATTAACGCTTTGCGGTTACGCTTTCCGAATATACGTGGCCCCAAGCGTGAGGACATTTGTTACGCCACGCAAAACCGCCAAGACGCAGTGAAAGAATTGGCTGCGCAGTCAGAAGTCGTGATTGTAGTTGGCTCTATTAATAGCTCTAATTCTAATCGTTTAAAGGAACTCGCGGAGCGACTGGGTTGTGTGGCGTACTTGGTAGATGGGGCTGCTGAGGTTAATCCAGGGTGGGTTGCGGGTAAAACTGTAGTGGGGGTTACGGCAGGTGCTTCAGCGCCAGAGATTTTAGTCCAAGAAGTGGTGGCAAAACTGCAGTCTTTTGGGGGTGAGCTGGTGCAAGAATTAACCGGACGTCAGGAGCATATTATGTTTGCTTTGCCTAAGGAACTGCGAAGAGCAAGAACTGTAACAAAGATCGATTAGGGATAGTTTACCAACACGCTGATTGTTGGCCATTTCCTGAGAATTTTTTCTGCCCAGATTCGTCTAAGCTTAGCGTGCCGCAGGTTTTGTCTTCAGTCTGGCTACCAAGTGGCGTGGCTTGTAGTAAATAGGTGCTATCAGTCGCATTGTTTAGCTGTATTTGATAATAATTATTTTCAGTATAGGCATTGACTTCAAGATTATTAAGTGTGGCTCCAATATAAGTTTGATGGGAGCTGCGGTAGCGTTCTAGCCCTGCGGCCAGATCAACCAGAGCAATTTGCGCATGGGTGCGACGGGTTTTTAGAATGTAATGCATATAGCTTGGATAGCTGAGGGTGATTAAAATACCTACAATGGCGAAGGTAGTGATTAGCTCAAGCAGTGTGAAGCCTTTTTGTGTGACTGATAGCATAAATTACTGGCCTTGGACAAATAATGAGAGTGTAAATTACTGGACTTTAGCCATTTTTTGGCTGGGTTAATTTGAAAAAAGTAAGCTAAATCAGTTGCCAAAGCTGGCAGATCATGTATTTTTAAGTTTCTCAAAAAACAAAAATAACAAGAGGAACTGCCAGCGATGACACCAGAAA
>DASZWJ010000010.1 GCA_035546635.1 Gammaproteobacteria bacterium | reverse complement strand
ATCAAGAAATGCTCTAAATTGACGCCTTTTTTCATAAATTCACCCCTTTTCCTTAAGTTAGGTGAATTATGAGGCAACGTTGGGGTTTTTACCTTTAAATTGGGGGTCCTTCGGTTAGGTTATTTCTGAGGCAATTCGAATTCCATATTTTATTTTTTGTCTTAATAATGTCATAAGAAAATATTGCTAATCTACTTGTGTTTTCTGGATAGTTACACGACAAAATTATGAAAAATGAGGAAAAGATAATGACAGCGCAAACAAGAAATGAATTTAAAACAAAAACATCATTAAGTTTTTTATTTGAAGATGATGAGTTTGATATATCAGAAGAAGGCAGCAGTAGATTGGATAAGATAAGTAATGAGCTTTATCTTAGATGTCAAGAATTACAAATAATGCTGTATGATAAAGAAAATATAAATCCAATTAAAGAATCTCAATGTGAAAGACAAATTGAAAAACTTATTAAGGACATAGAAAGTATAAATGAAAAAGACAAAGAACATTTAAAATTAAAAGCAAAAGATGCAGTAACAAAGCTGGCAAATAAAGCAGCATATGCTAAAATTAAAAAATTAAAGGAAAATTCTGCTGATCCAAATGAAGTGCGTGAGGAGAAAGTTAAATTCAATATTCTTATAGAAATTATAAAAGATTCTTTTAATATATCTTCGAGAAAATCTTTTAAAAAAAGTCCTTCCGCTCAAACTCCTTTTGATGTAAATCTGATTTCCTCTTCTCCGAACAAAAGTGAAAAGAAATCCATTCTAAAATCAACTAATAAATCTCCAGTAGCATCTACAAGAGCAAAAGCTAAACATGCTGTCTATTTTGGTCAAAGTGAAATAAAAACTTGCAGAGAACACAAAAAGATAACTTTAAAAAGTCCACAAGCTACAATGGCTGAACTACCTTCGGGGCCAATAGATCGAATGCAGATGGAACCATTCAAGATTAAGAAACCGATACGAAGAGCTGGGATAAAAACACCTAGTAGCCATACAAATACAATCGTAACTCGTCAATTTTACCCTGAGGATGAAGGGGGTGGAGTTCCGACGCTAGCAAGAAAGTAACCACTGTGAAATGCGTAGTGTGCTATAAGTAATTTCATGTGAATTGCCCTGCCTAGATAAATTGGCAATCAAATTGCCAATTTATCTAGGTAGATTGCAGCTGCAATTATTTTTTTGGCGAAAAAACACGGCGATGAAGTGTCTGTTTAAACCAGCTGCTTAAGTATTTCGGGTTGAAATCAAATCAGCCCAGACTGTAAGCCAGGATTTTTTTATCATCTATGCTATTGGCAGGCTTTGGCTGAAGTTTGGTCAAAGCACTGTTTTATCACCTGCCCGTGGTGCAAACCGCAAAATCTCTTGTTGTCGATTTTTAATCACCAATTGCGTGAATAAATTCACACTCGTATGCAAACCAAAAAAGTGGCTTAATATCGATCCAAATAAAAATAAATTACCGCTGCTGAATTTCGTTTCATCAACTATTAAAGTGATTTCAGACCCCTGCAGGAAAGGATTCCCCCTGTGTCCGGTGGGGCTACGAATGAAAAGATTATGACTGCTGATCTCAAGTAATCCTTCCAGCATATTTAAATGTTCATCCGATTGATCAAAGTCATAAAGGTTTAGCAAGCTCCGTAGTGTTTCTATACCCTCTTCATCATTGGTCAGCGCAAGATGATTTAAGGTGAGCTGAGATACATAACGCCAGCGACCGCTATGCTGAGAAAACGGGCGGCGCACTGGTGTCATTGGCGTGAGGCAAGTGATTTTAGTAATGAAATCCGGTGTGAGCGGATACATCCTCAATCCTTTAGAGTCAGCATTGAATTGCAGTTGCTCTGGTAAATCCCGATTGGTGCAAGATATCTCTGCATGAATCACCCATCTTTCTGGATTAAACCGTGCTAATTCCCGATCGCTGAACGCAAGAAAAACTTCTGAACCCCGCATGGGATAATGTCCAGCTTCCCAGGCGGGCTTGCGTACCACATGATAATAAGCATCATTTTGATAATGCTTCAAGCCATAAAATGGTAAAAATTCAATGGTTTCTTCATTAAAAGTGCTGGCGGTGACCTTTTTTACTGCATAAATTTCAGTTGTTTCTGGGCTTAATTTTGTTTCAGGAATGAGATTGTATTCGGTTTGTGTGTTAGTAAAAGTAATGGGTTCAGCAATATGGTCATAAAGATTGACTATCGGTGTACAACCTAATGCAAAAAAATCAACATTGATTTTTTTCTCCAATGCAGGATTTAATTGGTTTAAATAAAAATAAATATGCAACTGATCCTGCGGAGATGTGAGTTTTTCGCTGATGGCTTGCTCTAACCCCACGAGATCAAAAAATAAAAATTTCTCTGGAAAAGCAAAAAATTCGCTCAACAAACGATACCCCATAAAAGTGCGCTTGCTATAGGGCAACATACCTTCTGTTTCTTTAAAACCGACCGGCTGCAGACAATATTTTGGCTCAAAAATAGCGGGTGCCGGATCGGTAGCGGAATGAGCAATGGCAATGATGGCCGTGTGTTGAAAGAGTAAAGCATAAACAGCATGAGCATATTGTGTTGGCGCATTAATGAAAAAACGCAGCACATCGATTTTAATTTTATCAACAGCAACGCTGGTATGTGTACAAGCTAGACTTAAACGCAGTACGGAAGAGCAATCATTGGCGTTTGCGATAATAGGAGCGGTAGTCGGCTTTGCTGTGAGTTTCGCTTCAATAGGAACAAGTGGCACCAGCTCAACTGGATAACAGGTTTTAAATCTGCAAGCGTGGCCATGGATAGTTTCACTGAATAGCACGCTGTTCTCCGGCAGCATCTTTGGAGCCAGCAATTGTTCTGCATGTATTTGCAAATGGCATATAGCCATCGCCGGAATAGGAGAGAGTGCATTCGGGTGCAGTATTTGCAATAGCGCATCGCTAACTTCTGAAAAATCATCCTCAAGTTTTTGACGCACACGTGCATTAGAAAACGCCACGGCTTCAATTAGGCGAGCAACATGCGGATCCTCGATACTGTTGGGGCCTAGGCGTAGTTTGCCTGCAATTTTCGGATGTGCTGCGGCGAACTTGGCGCCTAATTGGCGTATAAAGGCCAGTTCCTCCTGGTAGTGTTGCAGTAGTGTATCTTGTTTCATAGATGGCTCATAAATTAGTATGCATTAATATGCATATATTTCTCAAGGTTGGCATAAGACTAGCAAGTAAACTATTAGGCGGTCAAGCTAATTGTATTCATTTGCAAATACTTATGTAAATAGAAATTTTATTTACAGTATTGACTATTTGATTTGTTTGTATAAATAATTACAACATCTGAAATATATAGCATTTCAGATAGATAATACATATTAATGTCATTAACATGTGACAATCAAATTTTAACTATATGGAGTTAACAAATGCCAATTTACATGCATATCGAAGGTATCGAAGGAGATGTTACGGCTAAAGGCCACGAAAAATGGATCGAATTGAATTCTCTAAATTTTGGAGTCAGTCGCGACATTAAAACACGCAACGGTAAAGCATCGGATCGTGAAAAAACCTTACCCAATGTCGGTGAAATTATAGTGGGTATGAACATGAGCAAAAGCTCACCCAATATTTTCAATGAAGCCTGCATAGGTAAGGCAAAAAAAACCATAGAGATTGATGTGTGTCAAACCACCACGGGCGAACCCAAAACTTATTTGCGATACACATTAAGTGAAGTTTTGTTAAGCAACTACCAGGTGCACATCGATCATGATGCCGAACGCGTAGAGCCGTTGGAAAAAATTAATCTGAATTTTAACAAGATAGTTATGAAATACACGCAGTTTAGCGATGGCAATACCCCATTGGCGCCGACTGCTGCAGGTTATGATTTAACAACAGGTACCAAGGTTTAAATTTAAGGTAACTGCTCACCTTAGGTGAGCAGTTACAATTTACGTTGCTTATAATTTTGTATTTGGTTGAAATCGTTTGAGTTTTCTCCTCCTCTCATCCTACAAGGAGATTCCCTTCGATCATAGATGGGTGAAGGAAAAGAGAAATTTTACTCAAAACGAATTCCTGTCAAATGAGCCAACTGTCCACGTGCAGCCTCATCCAGGATCAATTCTTTGAGTAATTCAGGCAAAGGTGTTCTAGCCCAACGCACAACGCGCTCCAGCATATAGGAAACAGGGGAGTGCGGTTCGGTGGTTCGAAAAAATTCAGCTGCTTGCAGCAAACTATGTAAGACCTGTTCCCTAGAAAAATTTATTTCAGAGAGCTGTGGATTATCTGATTGAACAGATGTAGCAGTTTGCATAACAGTAGGCGTAGAAATTGCTGTCTTGATATTTTCTGATGTCGATACATTGACGCAATTTAAACAATCAAGGCAAGCATTAAGCTGCGCTAATATACGAGAAGATGGAGGAGCATATTCACCACATTTTTCCTGTAAAACTTTCATAAGCTGCTGAAATTCCTGAATACATTCCTGCAATATCTTGCGTTGTGAATTCAGAAATTCGAAAGGATTTGCATTAAGTGCACGTTCTATCATTTCCAAACTAAAACATCCGGCAGTGATACGTTGAGAACGTTTTTCAGGATCAGTGATATTGAGCAATTCTAGTGCTTGGCGATATTGCCATAATGCAATCGTATTTTCAGAATTAGGAGGAGTTAAAGGAGTTAATGCAATGGGTGTGATAAGCGAGCCTTCAACCGCTTCCCCATTTAAGCCGGCCAGGGGTGCAACGAGTGAAATTAACCCATCTTCATCAGGCAAAGGGTAAAGTTTACCCCAAAATTTTTCACACAATTGCCGCGCCAGACTAAAGCCCGCGAGAAGCCCTGGAAAACCTTGCTCACGCAACAGCGCTTCAATCAACCAGGCAGTGACTTCAAGGTCTTTAGATTGGGTAGATAGAATATTAATCGCCATGTCATAAACCGAGCTCCAATCTGGGCGAGTAGATTTTTCATTCCCCTGTATTTGTTGTCGTTCAATGGTGCGCAAATGAGTTCTTGCATCTTTGAGCTGATGATAAAAGGGGATCAGTGTTTTGTCCTCACGCAGATTTTTTCCTGTAGGTTCTTTGCGGGAAATCGGTGCAAGCAGTGCGGTAAAGTCAAGAAGAGTTGTAGATGACATAAATTTATCATTCCTATTTTAGGTGAAAAAAAATTATGCTAGCAAAAATAAAAAATAAAAACATTACGCTAAGTCAAATTAATTTTAAGAAGATGAGTAAAGATTTTATTGAAGAGCAGACCATTACGACTAGCTATGTAAAATACGAAAATCAAAATTTATCGGGAGATATCTTAAATAAACAATACAATGGTTTTGGAGTAGATGTCTTGTTAAAACATCAATCCATTGCAAATGATCCATTAAATTTTTTATTTCAGAGTGCTGCATCTATTGCAACAACAGAGTGTCTGGTAAGTAAACATAGTTGGAGACCATTGCCACTTTTAAATCAATATTTTGATACACAAAGAACAACGGTGGGGTCAACTGAAAATAAAGCAATCATTTATGAAACTATGCCGCTTGAGATAGATAAATTGCAAGGAAATATTTTGCAAGAGCTTGGAATATTCTCTGACAGCAATACATAACAACAACAGGAACTAAAATGAAATATCCATCACTACTTACCACCAAGCTGTTTTTTTTATTGTTAGCATTTATTTTATTAATCACCGGATGTGCCAAGACCCACCATGCCACAGCAGCAATTGAATCAACCAATTTCCTCAATCCAAACATCTATCAACAGCCTTCGCCAGTCGTGGTCATCATTTATCAGCTTAAATCATCCACCGCGTTTCAACAGGCAAACTTTTTTGCATTGAGTGACAACGCACAAACCCTATTAGGTGCAGAGCTACTGGATAAACGCGAAATTGAAATAAGACCTGGACAAAAACAAAGTGTACCTATGGATTTATCTCCTGAAGCCAATTATATCGGGGTAATTGCGGAATTTCGTGATCCAGACACTGCACAATGGCGTCAAATTAAACAGATTAAACCAGGAAAGAATGTGAAACTACAAATACGTTTATCAACACAAAATATCAGTATTGACTAGGATTAAATTCTTTCTAAAAACATCCGCCTCCCTTGTCTGTGATCGAAGGGAACTCCCTTGGAGAGGAAGAAAAAATGCTGTTAAATATAAACCACGGAAAATAAAACATCATGACATTATCTGATAAAGTCATCTGGTCTGAAGGCATGTTTCTGCATCCGCATCACTTGCAGCAACAAGAGCGATATTTTGACAATCAGCGGGTCGAACATACCCATATGATTAACCCCTATGCCTGGGGCATCACCGAATTAAAACTGGATGAAGAATTATTACCACTTGGAAAGCTAACATTGAAATCCTGTAAGGGTATTTTGCCGGATGGCACTTTATTCAATATTCCAGCACGAGACAGAGCGCCTTTATCCATTGACATCCCCCTTGGAACTAGCAACAGCATTATTTATTTAGCATTACCACTGAAACGCGCCGGAGTATACGAAGCCAGCCCTATGCTTGAAGAGGATAAAACCAACTATCGTTACCATGTTGATACCATTGAAGTATCAGACAGTAATGCCGGATCAGAAGTCATCACCCCATTACAAATAGGCAAACTATCTTTGCGCTTACTAAGAGAAGATCAAGACAGACAGGGATTTAGCTGCTTAGGATTAGCGCGAATCTTGGAAGTGCGCAAAGATCATAAAATTCTACTCGACGAACATTACCTCCCGACTTGTCTCAATGTCCATGCGGTACCGAATTTTTCAGAATTTATTGATGAAATTCAGGGTTTGGTCCATTACCGCGGTAATATGCTGATGGAGCGTCTTTTGCAAGGTAATAGCGGCGGTGTGGCTGAAATTGCCGATTTTATGTTGCTGCAGATTATGAATCGCTATGAGCCATTGCTGCAGCATTTTTCCAATCTACAAAGTTTGCATCCTGAAAAACTATACCACACACTTGTGCAACTGGTCGGTGAAATCTCCACCTTCACACATTGGCAACGCCGTCCTGCAGTCATGGAAAATTATTTACATGATGATCTGCAGACAATTTTTCAACCTATAATATCCGAAATTCGTCGCAGTTTAAGCCTGGTATTGGAAGAAGGAGCAGTTGCACTTAAGATCGAAGCACAAGAACCTAACCTCTGGGTATCTATACTCAGCGATAAATCGTTATTAGATAAAGCCAATTTGGTTTTAGCAGTCAGTGCCAACATACCGCAGGAAAACCTGCGTTTACAGTTCCCTGCCCAAGTTAAAGTCGCACCGGTTGAAGAAATACGTAGCTTAGTCAATCGAGCACTACCTGGTATCGAACTCAGCATACTCCCCGTTGCGCCACGGCAAATTCCGTATTACGCCAACTTTGCATATTTTACTTTAAATCACCGCCATGTCTTTTGGGAACAGCTTAAAAAATCAGCTGGACTAGCCTTCCACGTCGGTGGTGATTTTCCGGGATTACATTTGGAATTATGGGCCGTGAAAGATAAACCCTTATCCATGGATAAACGCTATGAATGAGAATATACAACTAACCCCCACTGTCCAGGAAACACAGCGACTTTCGCATCAAGCAATCTCCTTTATGCAACTAAGCGGATTGAATCCTCTGGTATCTGCGGCTATGCCATTGCTGTTATTGATGATTAAACTGCGTCAGATAAAACAGTTGGAGTCGCAACAAATTTCTGTACTGCGCCATCAGCTTATCAATGAAATAGTCGCTTTTGTAGAAGCCGTAAAAAAATTGCAATATCAACCACGCATCATTTTAGCCGCACGTTACTGTTTATGTACTGCACTGGATGAAGCGATTTTATCTACCAATTGGGGTAATAACAGCGCCTGGTCACACCAAACACTCTTGAGCATTATTCAGAAAGAAACCTGGGGTGGTGAAAGATTTTTTATTATTTTGGAAGAAATGGCAAAATCCCCGATGGAAAATCTCGCCTTGTTGGAATTGCTATACCTAATTTTAAGCTTGGGTTTTGAAGGTCGATACTACAATCAAGAACAAGCAACGCGTGATGAAGTCAGGCATCGACTTTTTTATTTGATTTCTCTACATAAAGAAGAACCTGAAAAAGTGCTTTCGCCCAGTTTGAGCGTATTGCAAAAAACACCTGCTCCTAGTCGGCGAATATTTTCAAGGTGGAAAATGCTGGGAATAACGTTTGCAGTATTTATGAGTGCTTGGCTGATATTCAATGTTGCAACTGGGTTATCAGGTCATGAGGTATTGCAAGCGTTAAATAATATTAATCAGCAGTTGCAGAATGCAGCTAAATAATTGTGTGACTTTCACCCCGGGTGATAACCATTGCAGATGGAAGACCAAAGAATACAACTATTTATAAATTAAAGAGACCCCAATGCCAACATTTTTACCCCGCATAACCAAATTCACCCTGGCGCTATTATTCGCATTACTTGTCGCTAGTATATGGTTCTTACCGCATCTAATAGGCTGGGACACCGAATACAGCTTCACCAACACCGTCATACAACTACTGCTCACTCTCATATTGTTGTTAGTCGCGGGCATCATCCTTTATGTAAAATATCTTCATCACTCCGAACCCGCTGAAGAAAACCCAATCGCAAAAACCGCAAAAATAACTCAAGCCAAAGCATCTTGGCATATCTTTCATGAAGAAACTAAAGCACTTTACAAGGCATTACAGATTTTCTTTCTACATTGGGGACGGCAGAAAAAGCATTTTCTAAAAAAATTGCCTTGGTACATATTATTAGGTCATGGTGGCAGTGGCAAAACCAGTTTGCTGGCTCAGGCCAATCTCAACATCTTCCCCACTGAACATCTGCCGGATGAAGTACTGAAAAATGCTTGTCAACATACTTGGCAGTTTACCAATCAAGCCGTATTCTTAGAATTGCCTTTTGAAATGTTGGACCAAAATGATGAAGATCACAGCCAAAAAAATTCACCGTTAGAATATATTAATAAACATTCACCTTTTCTGGCTGCATTGTTGAAATTTATCAGACGCAAGCGCCGCAAAAACCGCTTAAACGGCGTGGTCATTACTTTGGAATTGCCAGATATCATCTTTCGTACTGAAACTAAAGGACTTGCACAGCAACAACAATTAAAAACTACATTAAACCGCATCTATTCTGCATTGCAAACACAGATACCCATCTATTTGGTTTTCACAAAATGTGATTTAATCGCCGGTTTTCGTGAATTTTTTGCGGATCTTTCCAAAGAAGAACGTGAACAAAATTGGGGCATTGTTTTTCCGCAAACACCTTTACCTAACCACCACAAAGCACAGGAATATTTTAATAAAGAATTTGATGCGCTCATCACCAGGCTGCAACAACGTCTGCTCACCCGTTTAGAAACAGAACGAAACGCCGATCATCGCGCGCTCCTTTGCTATTTTCCACAGCAAATAGCAGCGCTCAAACCCATATTGGCAGATTTAATATTGCAGGATGAAACTGCACAATTACGTGGACTGTATTTTTGCAGTAACTTACAGCAAGGCGTGCCTATGGATAGGCTGATGTCGCAACTCTCGGCACATTTTAATTTAGAAGATTTTTCGCCTTTACAAAATTTTCCTCAGAAGAAATCTTTTTTTTCACAAAAATTTTTTCCGCAAATTGTATTTCCCGAAGTTAACCGAGTGTTATCCTCATCCTATTGGCGTCACCATCATCAAATGATCGATCGCATTACCTTAGCTGGGATGGCTTTATTCTTGATGATGACTATTGGTGGATTTTCCTATTCTTTTCAGCAAAATAAAACGGCTTTGGATACTATTGCCGAGTATTTACCTATTTATCAGCAAGCAGTGAATAATTGGCATCCTGAGAATACAGATCTTGCCAGTACGCTCCCGGTTCTGGACAGTCTCAAAAGTATCCAAAATGAATATGCGGATAAATCTACCTGGCCGATGTGGTTGGAAATTTATGACCCGTTGCATATGCGCAAACAAATCGATCAAGTGTGGCAACAGACCTTAAATAACCTATTGACGCCACGTATTGCTTCACGTCTTGGCACCCTGTTGCTTGATGAACATTTGCCTACTGAAACTTTATATCAAGTACTAAAAGGCTATTTAGTATTCAGTCCAGGAATTCAAGCTAATCCGCAATGGATAAGAGCACCCATGCGTGCTGATTTGGCTGTTACTTTTAAGGATAATCCTGAAGACCAAACTGCTCTGAATGCCTATATCACTGAAGTTGCACAGCATCCGGTCAAGCCTGTTATTCTTGACGATACCTTAATCACAACTGTCAGAAAACGGCTCCGGCAAGTGCCCCCAGTACAGTTTGCGTATTATGAAATAAAGCAGGAAGCGGAAAATTCCCACAATCAGCTTGATCTAAGCCAGAAACTTGAGCCATATTTCTCCGAGGTATTTGTTCACCAAACAGACAGTACTGCTGCTTTGCCTGCGCTTTATACTTATGCTGGATATAAAAGCTTAGTAGGTGGTAAGAGCGAAGCATTAATTCGCCATACAGCAGAAATCTATCGGATTTTAGGTATTGATGCGAAGGTAGATACACAGACATTAAGCTTACAGATGACCCCGGAATTATGGGGCTTATATAACACCGACTACATACAATACTGGCAACATACTCTGGCAGATATCCACATCGTGCCATTTAACAGTTTATCGCAAGCAGTGCAAACCTTAGATACCCTGCTAGATGTAAAACACAGCCCACTCACCAAACTACTACATGAAGTGAAACAAAATACGGCAGATATTAATGATCGCTATATGCAAGTTTCATCGCAATTTGCCAGCATCAATCAGATGACCGGTTTTTCTAAAAGCGCATTGCAATACGCCCACACTTTGAAAACACTGTCTGCTTTACGTGATTATCTAATGACATTAAGTAATTCTACTAACGTCGCACAAAAAGAATTCCAAGATGCCAGCAGCATTATGCTAAACACCGTGCCCAATCATCCGATTGTGGTACTGCGCCATCAAGCGCAACAACTGCCAGAGCCCCTAAATACTTGGTTTACTGAAATTGCTGACAACAGCATGAGCTTATTACTTAAAGGCGCCCATCAGACTGCCAATATCGCTTGGAAAAATGCAGTGTTACCCTTTTATCAAACTAATTTACAAGGTCGCTTTCCATTGATTGCCTCTTCAGAGAATGTCGTCGATATGACTAATTTCGGCAGCTTCTTTGGCAACCAAGGCATTTATGCAAACTATTTTAAAACTTATCTGGCGCCGTTTATTGATACACATGGTAGAGAATGGCGGCAGTATACATTCGGACAGCATTCCTTGGGTTTATCTAATGCAACCCTAGCGCAGCTATACCGCGCCAGCCTTATTACCGCGATGTATTTTCAAGCAGGAGATAACACACCCAGTGTGCAATTTTCACTTCAACCGCGCTATTTAGATCCAGAAGCCAGTAGTATCAATATACAGCTCGCCAATCAAACCCTGACTTATCGTCATGGTCCACCTCAAGCTATCCATTGGCGCTGGCCATTTGCCGGAGATACCCAGCAAGTGAGTTTTTCTTTCAGTGATTTCCACAATCAAAATTTCAGTCGCAGTTTTGACGGTGCTTGGGGATGGTTCCGATTGTTGAATGCAACAAGCCTGAAGAAAACGGACACTCCAGGTCATGCTATTTGGACATTAAAACAAGGCCAATATACTGCAAGTTTTGATTTATGGACACCGAATAATTTACCGGTATTTGATTTAAACATTTTGAATGGATTAGCTCTGCCGGAGGAAATTTAAAAATCCCCTTTTTAAATAGGGAAGTCATTACACCACAACACAACCTAAGGAGACGCAAATGGAAAGTATCCATAACAAACTAGAAAAAGTTCGCAAACCTCGCGTACATATCAAATATGAAGTTGAAACCGAAAACGCCACCGTCGTAAAAGAACTACCTTTTGTCGTCGGCGTACTCGGTGATTTTTCCGGTGACCCCACCGAACCCTTAAAACCCTTGCGGGAACGCAAATTTGTGCAAGTAGATCGCGACAATTTTAATGATGTCATGAAACGCATGACGCCAGGTCTTAAACTCTCTGTTGAAAACACCATCAAAGCAGATGGCAGTGAACTGGGCGTTAATCTAAATTTTAAATCCATAGAAGATTTTGAACCTGCTGCAGTCGCTGAGCAAATTCCGGCATTAAAAAAATTACTGGATACACGTAACAGCCTGCGCGATTTATTAACGAAAATAGATCGTTCTGATGAACTAGAAAATCTTCTGGAACGCATTTTGCAAAATACCGAAGAATTAACTCAACTATCGGCAGAATTAGGACTAGAAAAAGCTAAAACATAAAGTCACCCAATATTGATAAATCAAAGGATCAACTCCATGAATCAAACACAAAACTTATCACAAAAACACATCCATGCCGAAACCAGTTTATTGGAACAAGCCATCAACGTCACCTGGCAAACTGAGCGCTCAGAAGCAGAGCAGCTGCTGCGTACCCTAAGCGAAGAAGCATTAAAAGGAACTATTTCCTGGGATAGTAACTTAATCGCCACCATCAATGCGGCTATCAAAGGCATAGATGAAATCATTTCCAAGCAGCTGGCAGTCATTATGCACCAGGAAAAATTCAAAAAACTCGAAGGGAGTTGGCGCGGTTTGCATTACTTTGTCACCAATACAGAAACTAATGCTAACTTACGTATCAAAGTACTCAACATTTCCCGCGAAGCACTGGGAAAAGATTTAAGCAAAGCTTCCGAATTCGATCAAAGTCAGCTTTACAAATTGGTTTATGAAACTGAATTTGGCGCGCCAGGCGGCGAACCCTATGGTGCTTTGATTGGAGATTATGAATTCAGCAATCATCCAGAAGATATTGAGCTACTAACGAAAATATCTAATGTGGCGGCTGCAGGATTCTGTCCGTTTATTTCTGCGGCTAGCCCTAAATTATTTGGCTTTAACAGCTGGACGCGCCTGTCACATCCACGTGATCTGGAAAGTATTTTCAACTCCGTGGAATATGCCAAATGGCGCAGCCTGCGTGAGTCAGAAGATTCACGTTTTCTGACGCTGACTATGCCGCGGGTCTTGGCCCGTGCACCTTATGGACAACTCACCCGGCCGATAGAAGAATTTAATTACGAGGAAGGATTGCCTAATACAGAAGGTAAACCACTCAAACTAGCTCACGATGATTACTGTTGGATGAATGCGGCGTATGCATTAGGTACGCGCCTCACCAATGCATTCAGTCGTTCAGGTTGGTGTACGGCTATCCGGGGTCCTGAAGGCGGCGGTCGTATCAATAATCTGCCGTTACATACTTTTATCAGTGATGATGGCGACCTCGATGCGGCCTGCCCTACGGAAATTGGCATCACTGACCGGCGTGAGGCGGAACTGGGACGTTTGGGTTTCCTGCCGTTATGCCATTATAAAAATACGGATTATGCAGTGTTTTTTGGCGCTCAAACCCTACAGAAGGCGCAAAAATATGACAAACCGGAGGCGACTGCCAATGCGGCTATTTCTGCACGCTTGCCATATCTGATGGCGACTTCACGTTTTGCGCATTATCTAAAAGTGATGGGACGGGACAAGATCGGTTCCTTTATGGAAGCAGAAGAGGTGGAAGCTTGGTTAAACAATTGGTTGAATAATTATGTGAATGGTAATGCTGAATCGGGTCAAGATATGAAGGCACGCTTTCCATTAGCAGAAGCACGTGTGCAGGTGGAAGCTGTACCAGGACGTCCGGGTGCTTATCAGGCAGTTGCCTGGCTGCGACCTTGGTTGCAATTGGAGGAGTTGACTACTTCTTTGCGGTTGGTTGCGAATATTCCGCAGATTAAATAAAAAGGTGGCGCCATTCCATCGGCTGCATTGTTAAGGGAGGGGCTCATCAGGCGATCGAGTTCATGGATGAACCTACCTTGCGTACATGGACGTATTCACAGCGTGTCTGATGAGCTTCTTCCCGGCAATGCAGCCTTACCTTAAAGCTGCTCATTCATGTCTACCACATAAAATTTTAAAAAATGCCACTAGCCACTACAGCCACCCCAATTTTAGATGCTACTTTGCAACAGCTACTCGCTAAGCCACAGCAATTCGATTTTTTTCAAGCTGTGCGTTTGGTCAATCAGAAAATTAGTTCTAGCGCTTTATGTGAAAGCAAGGATGGGAGTTTCAATATCCGTTTTCGTACTACGCCTTTGCTACGATTTCCAGCTAATGCAATTGACCAAATAAAACTAATGTATTCAGAAAGCACCCACATTTGGGAGTTTGAATTTCAAGTCAGTTTTCTTGGGTTATGTGGCGCTTCTGGTTTACTGCCGAATCATTACACAGAATTATTGTTGCAGCGTTTGCAAGAAAAAGACAGTGCATTATCAGATTTTTTTGACGTATTTAATCATCGCATGGTGTCATTATTTTATTCTGCTTGGCAGAAAAACCAGTTTTACATCGGCTATGAACAAGCAAAGTTAGGCGATAGCTCGCAGAATCATTTTACCCACATGTTGCGTTGTTTGACTGGGAAAAACAGCTCGCAGTGTCTAATACCTGATGAAACACGGTTATTCTACGCTGGCTATTTTGCCGACCAGCACCGCTCAGCTTGGGTCTTGCAAAATATTTTAAGTGATTTTTTTGCAATAACGGTGAGGGTTAAACAATTTCAGAACAAATGCCGGTTTTTGGCAGCTAAAGATTGTACTCGACTAGGGTTTAGTCATTATAACCAGCTGGGTATAAATACAGTGTTAGGAAGTCGTGTTTGGGATTGTCAGTATCATTTTCGTCTAGTGTTGGGACCTTTGTCCTATCCGCAGTTTAAGCAATTTTTACCAGGTCAAAGCAAACTGCGAACATTGATCGTACTGGTGAAGGATTATATTGGCAATGCTATGACCTTTGATATTGGCTTGATGCTAAAAATCGAAGAGATTCCAGAGTACAAATTGGGTGCAAAATATGAAATAGCCTTGGGGCGTAATGCTTGGCTCAAGGGAAGGTCATTACATTTGATCGAATGTTCCTCCTTAGTTGTTATTAATGGAGGATGATACTACGTCTTTTCGAAGTAGTGCCGCTTTTCATTTGTGAAAAAATATTGAATAACTAATTAATGGAAAAAACATGGCAAATTTAAATTTAAAAAATTTAATTCAAACTTTAAACTTCATCTGTCAGCAAACCTTAGAAGCTGCTGCCGGCGCTTGCGTATCAGCCAGTCATTACAATGTAGAAATCGAACATTGGATTTTAAAGCTGCTCAATACACCACACAGTGACATCGTATTGATTGCAGCTCATTACGGTTTAAATTCCAAACGCTTGATTCAAGAACTGACGCAAAGTCTTTCGCGTTTAAAAACTGGAAATGCTCAAGCACCCGCACTTTCGCAGCGTTTGATTGATTTAATACGTGAAGCTTTATTAGCTGCACAACTGGAGTTTAATGCGACGCATATACGCTCAGCCTATTTATTATACGCCTTATTATCTGAGCAAAGCCTCAACCGTGTATTTAGTAACATTGTTTCAGAATTTGCAAAAATAAAAATTGATAATTTCCGTCAGGAATTGTCAGCTATTGTCGAAAATAGTATCGAACAAACCTATCAAAATCCTACACTAGAAGAAACACAGACCTTAACTAGTTCCACATCCGCACTCGATCAATATACCATCAATTTAACACAGTTAGCACAATCAGAAAAAATTGATCCAGTTTTGGGACGCGATGAAGAAATACGCCAGGTGATGGATATTTTAATGCGACGGCGTCAAAACAACCCCATTTTAATCGGTGAACCCGGCGTAGGGAAAACTGCTATCGTAGAAGGTTTGGCCTTGCGGATTAAACAAGGTGAGGTACCTCCGGCATTGCGAAATGTAACAGTCCGTACCTTAGATTTAGGTTTGCTGCAAGCAGGCGCTGGCATAAAGGGAGAATTTGAAAATCGTTTGAAAGCAGTGATTCAGGAAGTAAAAACTGCATCACAGCCTGTCATATTGTTTGTGGATGAAGCGCATACTTTAGTGGGTGCAGGGGCGGCAGCCGGACAGAATGATTGTGCTAATTTACTAAAACCAGCATTAGCACGTGGTGAGCTGCGCACCATCGCTGCGACGACCTGGAGTGAATATAAAAAATACTTTGAACAAGACGCTGCATTGACACGGCGTTTTCAAGTCGTGAAGGTCGAAGAACCCAGTGCTGAAACGACAATCACTATGTTGCATGGTTTATGTGCACATTTGGAACAGCATCATGGGGTTCGCATCTTGGATGAGGCGATCAGAACGGCAGTGTATTTATCCAGCCGCTATATTGCTGACCGGCAGTTACCTGATAAAGCCATCAGTGTACTGGATACGGCTTGTGCGCGTCTTGCCATCCGTGATACCAGCCACAGCCCGGCCATAGAAAATTACCAGTCGCAGCTACAACAGCTAGCAACAGAAATAGCCGTTTTAACACGTGAAGAAAAAAGCGGCGCCGCGCATCAAGAGCGCTTGGTTAAATTACGTCACCACGAGCAACAATACCAAAGATCATTACATGCGCTAAAAACGCGTTTTGAGCAAGAAAAAAAATTAATCAATGCTATTCGTGCAACCCGTTTGCAGCTTGAAGAAAAATCAACCGAGGTTTCTGAGGTTTCCCAGTCGAATGACGCTCGAACAACTTTGTATAAACAGCTGAAAAAATTAACTACCCAATTAAAAAAATTACAGAAAGATGCCCCATTATTACAGGATTGTGTGGATGCACAAGCGATTGCGGAAATTATTTCAGCATGGACTGGGATACCGTTAGGTAAGATGCTAAAAGATGAAATCCGCACACTCTTAGACTTGACGCCACGGCTTCAGCAACGCATCAAAGGACAAACACATGCATTATCTGCCATTGTCAAACGTATTCACACTGCACGTGCTGAGTTAGTTGATCCGCGTAAACCGATAGGCACTTTTTTATTCGTGGGGCCAAGTGGCGTGGGAAAAACTGAAACCGCACTGGTATTAGCAGAGATATTATATGGCGGTGCGCAGAATATGTCTGTTATCAATTTGTCTGAGTTCAAAGAAGAGCATAAAGTCTCTTTGTTAATGGGCTCACCACCTGGCTATGTTGGCTACGGCGAAGGCGGGGTATTAACTGAGGCAGTGCGCAAGCGTCCTTACAGTTTAGTGTTATTAGATGAAATTGAAAAAGCCCATCCAGGTGTGCAGGATATTTTTTATCAAGTTTTTGATAAAGGTATGTTGCGAGATGGGCAGGGCAGAGATATTAATTTTAAAAATACTTTAATGATTTTAACTTCCAATGTGGGTAGTGACTTGATAACTGAATTGTGTGCTGATGTAGATAATTTGCCTGATATTGAGGCGCTGCAACAGGCATTACAACCCGAACTGGCCAAATTTTTCAAACCGGCTTTTTTAGGCCGTGTGACGTTGGTACCATATTTACCTTTATCCGATAAATTGATGCATGAAATTATTGAATTACAACTACAGCATATAAAAGAGCGGGTTATGAAACAGTATTCGGCTACTTTGACTTATGCAAAATCTGTGGTATCGCATATTGCTTCTCGCTGTAAGGAAGTGCAAACGGGTGCAAGAAATATCGATCATCTTTTAACTGGCAGTTTATTGCCGGAATTATCAGTTTATTTTTTAACACAATTAGCTGAGAAGCGGAAAATAAAAACTGTACATGTTGGTATTGATGAGCGACAGCAGTTTGTATATGCATATGAGAGTGTTTAAATTTCAGGAAAATTATATGCAATCCAGCAACGCAGTTCAGCGTATCCAACATTTGATCGCCGCAATCGATCAATTAATACAAACACAAATAAATAAAGTGTTACACCATCCACAGTTTCAACAATTAGAAGCTAGTTTTCGTGGATTATATTATCTGGCAGGTGAAATATCTCAAAATAATCAGCCTCGCGTTAAACTGAAAGTTTTAAATATTTCTTGGCAAGAGCTAAGCAAAGACCTATCTCGAGCAGCTGAATTTGATCAGAGTCAATTATTTCTGAAAATCTATACCAATGAATTCGGTCAACCTGGCGGTGAACCCTTTGGTCTACTCATAGGAGATTATTGCATTTCTCACCGCCCCTGCAAAGGCATTGATAATATCTCTATTCTGCGTACGATCACCAAAATTGCCGCTGCTGCATTTGCTCCCTTTATCGCTGCGATTGCTCCTGGCTTTTTAGGTTTTGACGATTTTGCTAATTTGACGCCCGGCTTAAATCTTAATCGCACTTTTCAACAGGCAGAGTATCAGCAATGGAAAGCCCTGCGTCAGGATGAAGATGCACGTTTTTTAGGATTATTGTTGCCCCAAATATTATTACGCTTGCCTTGGCAGAAAACAAAAGCTTTGCGTCATCCCTTTTATTTTAATGAAGAAACTGCCACCCATAGCGCTTATTTATGGGGAAATCCAGCCTGGTGTTTTGCAGCAGTTGCGGTGCGCACTTTTGAACAAACCGGTTGGTTCAGTGCTATCCGTGGTGCAGGTGGGGAATTTATAGGAGGTCGTATCCAGAATTTACCTAGTCCTGTTGTCAATGTCGATCAATCCATGCTAGCGCTAAAAGCCCCGGTCAATGTGTATATTACCGATAACCAGGAAAAAGAATTAACGGATCAGGGGTTTATTCCCGTGTGCAGTTCTAAAAAACCTGGGATGGTGCTTTTTTACGATTGCCCATCAGTACAAAAACCCAAAACACATGACTCATCCAATGCCAGTGAAAATAGTAAACTCTCAAGTCAGCTGCATTATATTTTATGTGTTTCGCGTTTTGCACATTATGTAAAAATAATTGCCAGAAATAAAATGGGCACTTTTACTAGCGCTAAAGATTGTGAGAAAAAATTACAAGATTGGATACATCAATATGTGGTTGCCAGCCAAGATTTAAGTGAAACATTAAAAATCAAGTATCCATTGCGCGACGCCAAAGTGGAAGTGTTTGAGCGTCCTGGCGATACCGGAGTGTATTTGTGTACTATGCATATCAGCCCACATTATCAGTTTGATTTTGTACAAACAGATTTGCGGTTTATCACGGAGTTGGCGTATGTGCGCTAAGTTAAGTCTGAGTAGTTCAAAATAAATTTTTTGAGGAAATCGTGTATGAAAAATTTACCGCACAAACCTATGCTCATGGCAACCCTATTGGATCAACTGATAAATGCGATACCCGACAATGCATATGAATCAATCCAATCGCAGCATCAGAAAATTGAACAACTACACGTCAGTGTGCGTCGCGATCTTGAAAACTTGTTAAATACGCGTCGGCCGGAATTTACTTGGCCGGTGGTTTGGCGAGAGTTGAACCAGTCGCTACTAAACTATGGTATTGCTGATCTGACTGGACGTGATCTAAGCAGCATAGCCTTACAAAATAAACTCTGTGAAGAATTGGCCGCCACCATAGAACTCTTTGAAACGCGATTGCAGCAGGTTAAAGTCAAATTGCAAGAAACCAGTCAGCAATCCGATAGAATGTTACGTATACGCATAGAAGCAGTGTTAGTAGCGAATGTGACGCCAGAGTATATTATATTTGATTCGGTATTAGAGCCGGATATTGGTAGTTTTCGAATAATGGAAACAGATTAGCGAAAGGAGTTCTTTCGGTAATTTTCAAGGAAAATTGCTATACTTACCCCATGATTTA
This sequence comes from Gammaproteobacteria bacterium, assembly GCA_035546635.1. Classification (NCBI taxonomy): domain Bacteria; kingdom Pseudomonadati; phylum Pseudomonadota; class Gammaproteobacteria; species Gammaproteobacteria bacterium. Next base: position 4,323 of record DASZWJ010000010.1, on the reverse strand, counting down.
TGCAATACTTTTGTGTAAATCTTGGATTACTCAAAGAGGATAGTTTCTCATGACTAAATTAGTGCGTTTTGATTGGGCGATTAAATATTTGCTGCGCAATAAAGCTAACTTCGATATTTTAGAGGGCTTTTTATCGGAATTACTCAAAACACCAATTCATATTGAAACCATTCTAGAATCAGAAGGTAACAAACTCGACGCCAATGATAAATTTAACCGTGTTGATTTATTGGTTAAAACCGATAAAGGTCAACATATTATTATCGAAGTGCAATGCTCCAGCCAGTGGGATTATTTAAGTCGTATTTTATACGGTGCATCAAAAGTCGTTTGTGAATATCTACGTGCAGGAGATGCTTATAAAAACATTCATAAAGTCATTTCCGTCAGCATTGTGTTTTTCAACTTAGGCACAGGTAAAGATTATCTTTACCATGGTAACACCGTGTTTCGCGGATTACATTATGGCGATATTTTAGGTTTAAACCCACATGAACAAGCGGTTTATAGTACCGAACATAATCCATTAATTGAGACGCCTGAGAAAATTTTTCCTGAATATTATCTTATTAAAGTGACTCAATTTCATGAGCAAGTACGAGATAAACTTGATGAATGGATTTATTTTTTGAAACATGGAGAAATCAAGCAAGAATTTTCAGCTCAAGGCATCCGAAGTGCAGCAGAGAAGCTCAATACACTGCATTTAAATGAGGAACAACGGCGAGTTTATGCGCACTATCAAGAGGCATTACATGATGAAGCCAGTTTAAATGAGATGTTTCGTGTAATAAAACAGGAAGGCGAGACTGAAGGCGAAGCTAGAGGTGAAGCTAAAGGTCGACTCTTAGAGCGCCAACAAATTGCTAAATCCCTCAAACAAGCCGGTTTATCAGATCAACAAATCGCTGAGGGTACTGGATTATCTATGGAAGAAATTCGTAAACTTTGATGTGCACATTAAGATATTTTTCAGGATCTTTATGCTAAATTTAAATGAAAATCAAGATGTATACATAAATCAGAACTTTAAATCACTCCATTTGACTGCGACAGAAATTATCGCAAAAGAATTTGATAACTGCACATTTACACAATGCAATTTTAGTGATACTGCATTTCGTAATTGCAAATTTTATGAATGTAGTTTTATGAATTGTAACCTTAGCATGATCTCGATAAAAGGTTGTTCTTTTTTTGACACGGCATTCGAAGAAACTAAAGCCATTGGTATTAATTGGACTCAAGCAGCCTGGCCAACAATTAAGTTGAGCAGTCCGTTACGATTTTTTAAATGTGTTTTAAACCACTGTTCTTTTTTTGGATTATTTTTAAGAGAAATTTCTATCATTGAATGTAGCGCCAAAGAAGTAGATTTTAGAGAAGCAGATTGCCTGGATGCTGATTTTACTGATACCGATCTTGAAAGTAGTCTATTTGGCAAGACTAATCTTACTAGAGCTGATTTCTCCACTGCTAGCAATTATCACATCGATGTATTTGAAAATGAACTCAAGCAGGCGAAGTTTTCTTTACCAGAAGCGGTGAATTTGTTGAGTTGTTTGGGGATTGAATTGGTTGATTAATTTATAGGGTTTTAATTGTGTTAGCAATGGACTCAAGACAATTTAGAGAATTTTTCCCTGAGCTCTTTATCTGGATGTTGAAAAATAATAATACTTAATGCAGAAAGCAAAGATAAGCCTGCCATTAAGTAAATTGCTACATTAAAATTACCTGTCAAATCAGAAAATAGCCCAGTGAGATAAGGCGCCAGAATGCCAGCAAGAGCGAGTGCGCTATCCATAATACCAAGACTCGTTCCTGCACGATCTTTCGCCAAATCCGTATTTAATGAATAAAAAACCGCATTAGGCATCATGCCAAAGCCTAAACCCAATGATATACCAATAATCGCAGTAACAACTGAGGGTGATAGAACCACCCAGATTAGACAAATTGCCGATACAATCTGACAAATCCAGATCATATGCGATCTAGCAATCCGCAGACTATGAAAACGCATCCACAATCGATCTGAAAGAAACCCACCCAGCAATAACATAGCTGATGCCACTAGCCAAGGGATCATTAGAAAAATGCCAATGGTCTTAAGTTGGATATGATGGGTTTGCTCAAAATAGCCAGGCAGCCAGATAATCGAGAAAAACAGCAAATACCCAAATGTGAAGAAAGCAAAATTATTGCTAATGAGGCTAGGGCTCAATAACATAAATCGCCAACTGGTGTGGACATTACCCTTGGTTTTTGATTTTTCCCAAGTCACGCCCGCGTCCTTTAAGCATTGTAATTCTGCTTTTGAAATGTGTTTACTTTCATGTGGATAGTCGCGGAATAGTAGCATCCAGACCAGCGCCCAAATAATTCCCAGAGAGCCTAGGCTGATAAACATCACTCTCCACCCGAACCAGGTAATCAACCAACTGATGACCGGAGCCCCGATAACTGAAGATAAAGGTACAGCAACCAGTGCAAATGCAAATGCCCGCGCCGCTTCGCGTGGTAGTAACCAGTTTGCAGTCACGCGCGATAATGCAGGAAAACCCGGACCTTCTGCAGCGCCCAACAATACCCGGAATATAAACAACCATAAAAAACCATTGGCAAAGCCCAACATCATGCAGGCCAATGACCATATCACCGCTGAAATTGCCCAAATGCGTCTAGAACCATAACGATCAACTAATATGCCGCCACCAACGGTCATCACTAGATAACCAATACCAAATCCTGCAGCGATAATGCCAAAATCGGCGTTAGTTAACCCAAAGGTTTTTTCAAGTGGCGAAATCGCATAGGACAGCGCTGCGCGATCAAGATAAGTAATGATAATAGCGATAAAGGCCAGCCCAATAACGAACCAACGATAATGTCGCATGCATCCCTCTTTATTGCGGTGGGTTCTGGTAAATTGATTGTTTTAATTTGGTAATAATTTAGTGTAGGATTATGTACATAATTTGAACCTTACTTCAAGAGGTTATCAATGATTTAGAGAAGATTATGCAATGCTTTTGAAAGATCTTCCATGATGAATGTTATGATTTATAACTTATAAAAATATTTTGTAGGAGAACTAGGTTGGAAAAGAAAAAAGAAAAAAAGGCAAGCGTAGATGATGGCAAAGGTTTTGACAGCGGTCAGGCTGAAAATAAGCAGCCAACTACAAAACATTTTTTAGGCGAAGAAAAGCACGCAGGAGATATGGATGAGGCGTCCCAGTTTCTTATTGAGCAGATTTTGCAAGAAGATGTAAATAAGCTGGAAAAAAAGAATTCGTCTGTTAAGCTAAACTATGAAAAAAAGGAAAAAAAAGAACGCCATAGGCCAATGCCTCCCCCATTGTCAGAAAATTTACTTGATAATGAAATGTGGCTAATAGCTGAATTAGTACAAAAAGTTGAATCTTTGGCAACAAAAGTAGGCGCAGTGCAAAAGCAACAAACAGACAAAAAATTGACGACAAAAAGTTTTAGTTTTATTACAGATAAGCCAATGTTGTGGGGGATTTGGTCGCTGCCTATTCTTGAAGAGGTCGAGATGGCTTTAGCTGGGGCATACTCAAAACAAACTAAGAGTTTGCAAGGACAAGAATTGCTGAGGAAAACAACGCAAAATTTAGCAAAAATATTTCAAGAGTTGTGTTCTATTGTTGTCGCAGAATTGAAAAAGGAACTCCACGAATCTAATCTTGATTATTTGCAAAAATTATCGCAAGCGGGACAAAAATTATTTATTTTTGGAACAAACCTTCAAAAATTTAAAGTGATTGTAGATTTAAAAAAACTCAGTCAATTTACAGCTTCAGCCACTAGTTTGGTGAACACGCTTAAAGAATCGAAAAACGCATTAGGTACAGTCAAAAACAGTGGTTGGAGTTTTTCTTCTATACTAGATATTTTTAGTTCTAATAAAGAATTAAATAGTAGAATTTCGGTTTCAAATACAAGCAGCAGTGCAAGTGTTAGCTCAAGTTCTAGTTCAAGCATATCAAGTAGCAGATCAAGCCAGCGAAGGGTTACCTTTGCAGCAGGTACCAAGGCGGATGAACCGGATGAACAAGAACACAAAAAGCTTACTCCCTCATCAGCTCTTTGGGTGCCTCCTACCCCACAAAGTCAGCAGAAAAAATCAGATACGGCTAAATTAACAATAGTTAGTCTGGACTTTAGCCAATTATGCCGCTAAAGCCAGCTGACAAATCAAAGCATTAGCCTGATTGGCCGTAATTTTTAATAAATCACTCTCATTTTCAGACTTTGAAAAATACTTTTTGGTCAAAATTGATTTTCTGACCAGCGT